>JAEKKE010000245.1 GCA_019510535.1 Acidobacteriota bacterium | reverse complement strand
AGACCCGCCAGTGGGGCGACAATCTGGTCTTCTGGGTAGGCGATAAGACCAAAGGCGGCAAGATGTTCGCCCTGATCAATCTGGACGACGAGTCCCGCCTGGGAAGGCAGCCGGTCGTCTTCAGCTTCGCCGCTGATCCGGAGCGATTTCACGAACTGCTGGAGATCGAAGGGGTGATGCCCGCGCCTTATCTGGCGCGGGCAAAGTGGGTCGCCCTCTCGAACTGGAACGTCTTCCGCAAATCAGAGCTGGAAGATTTGCTTCGCCAAGGTCACACCCGCGTCTTCGAGAAGCTGCCGAAGAAGGTGAAAGCCGCTCTTTGACCCGACGCAGTCGACGCTCTGAGAACGCAAACACTGGGTGCCCATCCATCGCAAATCGGGGTCCCCAACGAACTTGTTCGTTGGGTGATAACGCAGTGGGTGGGAGATTCGCGCGTTGCGCGAATCTATTTTTGTCATTTCGAAGCGAAGCGGAGAAATCCGCTTCTCACCACATCTTCTCGGCAGGGTTACAAGCAGATTTCTCCGCTTAGCTTCACCCCGGCCAACGAGTTGGCCAGGGACCCCGCACGCTACGAAATGACAAGTCAAAATTGTCGCCACTCTGGAAAGCGTGTCTTCTCCCAACCCTGCTTTCCCATGTCGATAAGCTCCTAAATCTTCGCCATCCGCAGCCGCAACGCATTCGCAATCACCGACACCGAACTGAAGCTCATCGCTGCCGCAGCAATCATGGGGCTCAGCACAATGCCGAAGACCGGATACAACGCGCCCGCAGCAACGGGTACGCCCAGCGCGTTGTAGATAAAGGCAAAGAAGAGGTTCTGCCGGATATTGCTCATGGTCGCTTCGCTGAGCCGGTAGGCGCGCAGAATTCCGTTCAGATCCCCTTTGACGAGGGTGACGCCCGCCGTCTGCATGGCGACGTCCGTGCCGGTTCCCATCGCAATGCCAACATCAGCCTTTGCCAGGGCAACGGCATCATTTACGCCGTCGCCTGCCATAGCGACAACATGCCCCGTCTGCTGCAACTTCTCGATCGCCTCGCGTTTGCCGGCCGGCAGTACCTCGGCGATGACCTGGTCGATGCCGAGCTGTGAGGCCACGGCCTCCGCCGTCGCGCGGCTGTCGCCGGTCAGCATCACAATCGCAAGACCCTCATCATGCAGTTGGCGTAAGGCGTCGCGCGCGGTGTCTTTGATGGGATCGGCGACAGCGAGAGTGCCAAGCAGCGTGTTGTCCTGCGCCAGGAAGACGACCGTTTGCCCTTCGCGGCGCAGCTTGTCAGCTTCCGTGGAGGACGTATCGATTCCCAGCTCCTGCATCAGCGTGTTGTTGCCCAGTGCGATGGTGGCATTGTCGATATGGCCGCGAACGCCTTTACCGGTGATCGAGGAGAAGTTCGCTACGGGAAGCAGGCTTAGGCTGCGTTCTTTGGCGGCAGCAACGATCGCGGCAGCCAGTGGATGCTCGCTGGCATTCTCCAGGCTGGCCGCCAGCCGCAGCAGGCGAGCTTCCTCGATGCCATAGGACTTGATCGCCGTAACGCGCGGTTTGCCCTCGGTGAGCGTGCCGGTCTTGTCGAGAACCAGGGTGTCGACCTTGCGCAATGTCTCGATCGCTTCAGCATTGCGGAAGAGCACGCCCATGTGCGCCGCCTTGCCGCTGGCGACCATGATGGACATCGGCGTCGCCAGTCCCAGGGCGCAGGGGCAGGCGATCATCACGACGGCGACGGCAGAGACGAGTGCGTGAGCCAGCCGCGGTTGCGGGCCGACAAGAGCCCACACAACGGCAGCGAGTGCAGCCGCGAGGATCACAGCAGGAACAAAGTACCCTGCGACCTGATCGGCGAGACGCTGAATAGGGGCGCGGCTGCGCTGTGCCTCGGCGACCATCTGCACGATTTGGGAGAGCAGACTTTCGCGGCCGACACGCTCGGCACGCAACACCAATGTTCCCGTACCGTTGACTGTCGCTCCGGTCACTCGGTCAGCTGGATGCTTCTCTACCGGTATGGGCTCGCCTGTCATCATCGACTCGTCGACAGAGCTTGCGCCTTCCGTAACCACACCATCGGCGGGAATCTTCTCGCCGGGACGAACGCGAAGAAGATCACCAGGGTGAACCAGGTCGAGTGGAACATCCTCTTCGGTTCCATCTGCCTTGATGCGCCGCGCCGATTTCGCTGCCAGGCCAAGCAGGCTGCGGATGGCCTCTCCGGTGCGTGCGCGTGCCTTCAGCTCAAGCACCTGGCCCAGCAGCACCAGCACCACGATGACGGCGGCGGCTTCAAAGTACACCGGCGCCTCTCCCATCTCATCGCGAAAGGCAGCAGGGAAGAGGTCTGGGAAAAAGAGCGCGGCCACACTGTAGCCATAGGCCGCAGCCACGCCGAGACCGATAAGCGTAAACATGTTCAGGTTGCGTGTGCGGACGGACTGCACGGCGCGCTCGAAGAAGGGCCAACCACCCCACAGCACGACCGGCGTGCTGAGCGCCATCTCCAGCCAGTGAAGCGTCCGCCCGCCGAACAGATGCTCCGCGCGCATGCCGCTCATCGCAGCCACAAAGACCGGCACCGTGAGGATGGCGCAGATCCAGAAGCGGCGGCGCATGTCAGTGAGCTCGGGGCTTTCCTGCTCTTCAACTTCGACGGCCCGGGGTTCCAATGCCATACCGCACTTGGGGCAGTTACCCGGATGGTCACTCACCACCTCCGGATGCATGGGGCAGGTGTACTCGGTGCGCGTGAGAGCTACGGGCACTGCAGGCTCAAGCGCCATGCCGCATTTTGGGCAACTGCCAGGTCCCTTCTGGCTGACCTCGGGGTCCATAGGGCAGATGTATTCCGTCGAGGCCTCAGCAGCGGTCGGAGGAGCCGCGGGCTCTGGTTTCAGATACTTCTCCGGATCCGCCTTGAACTTTGCAGCGCAGCTTGGGCAGCAGAAGTAATAGGTCTTGCCCTGGTGCTCTGCCTTCGCAGGAGCGGTGGCCGGGTTCACCATCATGCCGCAGACCGGATCTTTCTGCGGCGGCTGACTGACGATGTTGAAAGGGGACGACTTCGCGCCCTGGTGACTGCTGTCGTGGTGTTTGTGCTCCATCGCCATCTCCTCGATTATGCGACGTTCCGCCGCATGGGGTGATGCAAGGGAGAACGGGTGACCGAGTGCGGCATTACACCTGAGAGTCGTGATCGCGGCAGTAAGCAAGCCGTAGCTTTAAAGCATTTTTCCTGTTGCTGGGTATCCCGGAAGAGAAGTGCGGCGGCGTTTTCATTGCGGAAAACGCCCATAGATGCGGAAGCCCTATTCTGCCCCTACAGGAAAAATGCTTTGGCATGATAGAGTCGCGATGCCCGATGAAAACTGAAAACAGCAATGCTGCGTCATATCGCTGGACCGTTGGAATACTGCTCGGCGTCGGCGTCCTGGTGAACTACTTCGACCGTGTCAATCTTTCGGTCTCGCACGACGCTCTGGTGCAGACGTTTGGAATTACACCGTCGGTCTTTGGCCAGCTCTCCGCGGCGTATTCGTGGACCTATGCCGCGTGTCAGTTGCCCACTGGCGTAATACTCGATGCCTTCGGCGTGCGAAAGGTCTCGCTCTATTCGATTGCCATCTGGGGCATTGCTTCGATTGCTGCGGCGTTCGCACCCGGCGTGCTGTTGTTCTTCGCGGCGCGGTTGCTGCTGGGCATCGGTGAAGCTCCAACCTTTCCGGCGAATGCGAAGGCCGTCGGTGCGTGGTTTCCGCAGCATGAACGGTCGCTGGCGACGGCAATCTTTGACAGCGCCGCAAAGCTGGCCAACGGGATCGGTGTGCCTCTGCTCGGGCTATTGCTGTTGCGGGTTGGTTGGCGGATGTCCTTTGGCTTCACGGCTGCACTTTCGTTTGCGTATCTCGGTCTGTTTGCGCTGCTCTATCGCGAGCCGGATCGCTTCACTATGCGAAACGTGATCCACCCGAGTTCCGAGACAACAGAGGATGCGGCTGCGATCCTGGCTCCGCCGATTCCCCTGGCCCGCCTGTTACGCGAGCGCAAGGTGATTGGTCTGGCAATCGGCGCCGGGTCATACAACTACGTCTTCTATCTGTTGTTGACGTGGCTGCCGACCTATCTTGCAGAGACACTGCATATCTCGCTGCGGCAGTCGTTTCTCTTTACCTCTATGCCGTGGTTGATCGCCACGGCCTGCGGCTTCTTCATCGGCGGCGTGCTGGTCGACTTTCTAATCCGTCGCGGCAAAGACGCGAGCACGGTGCGGCGTTCCGTGTTGCTGATTGGGACGACCTGCGGGCTGGGCCTGGTAGGCGCGGCTTTTGCACATGATCCTGTCTCGGCGCTGGTGCCGATCTCGATTGCGATCGGAGGTCTCTCCGCGGCATCGCCCATCTGCTGGAGCCTGCCCTCGCTGCTGGTGCCGAATACAAGCACCGGCAAGGTCGGTGGCATCATGAACTTTTCGAACCAGCTCTCGGCGATCGCAGCGCCGATCCTGACCGGATATACCGTGCAGGCGACACATAACTTCACCTGGGCCTTCGGCATCGCCGCGGCGTATCTGGTGATCGGTGTGCTGTCATACGCCTTCCTGCTCGGGCGGATTCAGCCTATCGATGTG
>JAEKKE010000244.1 GCA_019510535.1 Acidobacteriota bacterium | reverse complement strand
GTAGGGATCAGGTTGTAGTTGTAGCCGGTGATGTCGAGCTGCGAGAAGACCGCCTGTGCGGTGGGCATGGTGGTTGTTCCAGGAAATGCGAGCGTGAGCGGGCGCGTATTGTCGAGCGCACGGACCTGGTCCGCAAGCCGTTTGGCGAGCGGAGCGCCTCGATCCACTTCGAGCTCGGGAATCTCGTTGCCGATGCCCCAGATCACGATCGAGGGATGACTGCGGTCGCGAAGCACCATGGACGAGATGTCCTGCTTCCACCACTCATCGAAGTTGCTGCCGTAGTCGAACTTCACCTTATGCGCCTGCCACACATCGAAGGGCTCATCCAGTACCAGGAGCCCGAGACGATCGCATGCATCCAGAAACGCAGGCGACGGAGGGTTGTGGGCGGTGCGCACCGCGTTCATCCCAGCGGCCTTCATGAGTTGAACCCTGCGTTCCTCGGCACGATCGAAGGCTGCTGCACCCAGCGGCCCGTTGTCATGATGCACACTGCCGCCGGTGAGCTTGATGGATTTGCCGTTGAGCAGCAGGCCCTTCTCTGCTGACCACGTGAGGGAGCGGATGCCGAAAGAGGTCGTGACCTGATCGACGACCTTGCCATCTTTGCGAATTGTGGAAACGGCCCGGTACAGCGTCGGTGTCTCGGGTGTCCATAGTGCAGGGTTGGCTACGGCAACCTCCTGCGCTGTCTCGTCCTCTTTGCCGGAGGCGAGGGTCAGATTGGAGTGCGCCGTGCCGATGGTTTTGCCGGCCTTGTCGAGCAACGTGGTTTCGACAGTGACTCCGGCGGGTGCGGACGATTCATTCGCGACGCGTGTTTTGATAGAGACTTTGGCAGAGGCGTTTGAGACCTCCGGCGTCGTTACGAAGACACCCCAATGCGCCACATGCGTCGTGTCGGCCACGATGACGTGAACATGGCGGTAGATCCCTGATCCGCTGTACCAGCGGCTGTTTGGCTCTGCCGAGTTGTCGACGCGTACGGCAAGTACGTTCGTCCCCGAGAGCTTCAGATCGGGTGTGAGGTCGAAGGTGAAGGAGGTATAGCCGTAGGGATGTGTCCCCAGCTTGTGGCCGTTCAGATAGACCGTGGCATCGCGGTAGACTCCGTCGAACTGAACCGTCACCCGTTTGCCATTCCACTCGCGAGGCGCGGTAAAGGTCTTGCGATACCAGCCGACTCCGTTGGGAAAGAAGCCGCCTCCTGTGCCGCTGGGGTTGTCCTTGTTCGGCTTGCTCTCGATGCTCCAGTCGTGGGGCAGATCGACGGTACGCCAGGACGAGTCGGCAAAGGTCGGATTCTCGGCGCCGGCGGCATCGCCAAGCTGGAACTTCCATCCCGCGTCGGCAGCGAGATCCTGACGCGGCGTCTTTGGAGTTACGGCGGCGGCTGCCGCGGGAACGAGGACAGCAAGGATAGCCGCGAGACCGATCTGGCAGCGGGACAGGTGATTCATGACGACCTCTTTCTGGCGGTGCGTTTCCGTGTATTCGAGGAATTTGTGACTGGAGTTTCCGGGGCGCGCAAACCGAGCAGAAGGATACGGAGCGTCTCCCGGAAGAGGCGATCGACGGGTTGCCCGTACTCGATCTCGACCTTTCGGCCAAGCGAAGCCAGCCTGCGCTGCGCTCCGATGACCGCGTTCATCACGGCATGCATGGTCAGCTCCGGATCAAGATCGGCGCGCAGGGAGCCGTCGGCGATCCCGCTACGAATGAGTTCCGTGAAGAACCGAAATGGCTGGGGAGAGATCTGCGATTCAAGCGTGAGCAGCCGGTCCACCGGCCAGTCATGCGCATACCGGGCGTCGAACTCCGCCAGAAAGCGAACCGCCGCCTGGTTGCCGGAGAGCTCATCGGCCATGAACTCCAGAAACGCCGTGATCACGGCAAGTGCATTCGGAGCGCCTTCGATGCGCTGCTTCACCTGGATGGCCGCGCCTGCCAGCAATTCGCTGACGAGCTCCCAGGCGATGTCGTCCTTGCTGGAGAAGTACTGATACATGGTCGAAGGCTGCAGGCCGCTGGCCAATGTGATCTCGGCCATGGTGATGCGCTCGATGCCTTGCTCAATAAACAGGGACTGGGCTGCGTCCAGAATCCGGCGACGCTGCCGTTCGCGATGGGCGTGGTAAGTGCGGGGTTTTGCCTTCTTTTGCATCGTCGCTCTGAGGGATGAAATTCGAATGGGTATTTCGAATTTCAAGTAGGGCTACGAATTTATAGGAGCGGGAGGTCCGAAGGCAAGGGATCGGGTTTAGGGGCCGGATCGACCGATCCGAGAGCCCATACTCTGCGTGCCCCATCCATCGCGATGCGATGGATGGGGCACCCAGTTCTGTGGCTCCGTCAGATCTTGATAAAGATCCGTTTCCGGTAGAGCAGCAGCATGGGCAGGTAGCAGACGCCGACGAACAGAAGAGCGTAGGCCAGCGCCGCGACATAGAGGTTCGGGAAGATCAGAGTCAGCGGGTGGAAGAGCCACTGTTGCACGGTCTGGTGACGGCCCGGCAGGCGGATGGCATCCAGGGTTCCGGCGAAGAACTCTGAGAAGGCATAGACCGCCAGAGAGTTGGTGCCGAAGACCAGCGCCGGTTCGATGAAGCGCTTCTTTCCTGGGCGGAGGTCGATGACCTGGAAGAAGAACCATAAGGCCAGGAGGCTGAGACCAGCGTTGAAGAGTACGAACGAGCTGGTCCAGAGCCGTTTGTTCAGCGGGAACCAGATGCTCCACAAGCCGCTCAGTGCCAGAAGCGAAACTGAGGCGGTCAGCAGGCCGCGTGCCGTGGCTGAGGTAACGCCTTGGCGGGTGATCCAGATGCCGGTCAGCACACCGAGCAGTGCGGTAGCAAGCGAGGGAACGGAGCTGAGCAGGCCCTCCGGATCGTAGAAGCCTGCGCGGTAAAGATGGCTGGCGGGCAGCAGGTGTCGATCGAGCCATGCCGGGAAGTTGCCCACCGGATCGAGGAAGGGTACGTCGACGCCCGGCATGCCGAAGCCGGGAACGGGAACCCAGCGCAGCAGGATCCAGTAGCCAAGCAGGATCGAGACGGTCACCACGACCAGCGTTCGTGGCTTCGCCTTCAGGTAGAGAAGGGTGGCAACAAAGAAGCAGAGGGCGATCCGTTGCAGCACACCGAAGACCCGGAACGTGTGCAAGGTGTAGTGCGGAAAGGAACTCACGGCCAGCCCGAGGGCAAACAGAATCAGCGCTCGCTTCGCGGCCTGCAGAAGGATCGTTGACGACGGGACGCCTTTCCGTAGCTTGCCGCGGAGGGAGAAGACGATGGAGATGCCCACCATGAACAGAAAGCAGGGGAAGACGACGTCGGCGAGGGTGCAGCCGTTCCAGGGGGCATGGGAGAGGAAGGGGAAGGTGTGCGCTCCGTCGCCGCTGGTGTTCACCATGATCATCAGGGCAATGGTGAGTCCGCGCAAGACATCAAGGGAGGTGAGCCGGGGGGAGGAAGAGGGCGCCTGGCTTTCGTTGCTGACTTCGGAACGGGGCATCGAGGAGGAAAGCGTCATCCGTAACTCTTCCGACGGGATTTTCTGTCACGGACCGTACCGTGCCGTGTACACAAGCGTCGCCAGCACCCGTCAATCTCGTTACAATGTATCTGTCGCCTCTTGCCTTTGGCCAAACGCGTTCACGGATGTCCGTTAATTTCACGGTGAATTGCAGGTGAATAAGGCATTGAGGAGAGTAGGTATGTCTACCGCGAAGCCTGTTGCCGACCCTCCATCTCTAGAACAGCAGCGGCTTCTTGTCTCCCGTATCCTCTCTTCCGCCCTCTTTCGCAAGTCGCGCAAGCTCGCGACCTTCCTCCAGTTCATCTGCGAGCAGCAGCAGATGGGGAAGGCTGATTCGATCAATGAGCAGCGTATCGGCACGGAGGTCTTCGGCCGGAACGAGGGATACCACATGGGAGAGGACTCGATCGTCCGCTCCCAGGCGCGCTTCCTGCGGCTTCGCCTGCAGGAGTACTTTGCCACCGAGGGCAAGGACGAGCCCATCATCCTGACGATTCCCAAAGGGAGCTATGTGCCCGAGTTCCACCTTCGGGAGCTTCCTGCGGGAACGGTACAGGAGACGGTTAACATTTCAGTTCCCCTGGCTCCTTCTTCGGCCGGCTATCCGCCGTCAGCCGTTGGTGACGGAGATACGGCGGATGCTCCCCCGAAGAGGTCGTCCTTCTGGATCTATGTCGCGGCGGGGATCGGCGTCGTTGTGTGCCTGGCGCTCGGTATCGGCTGGTGGCTTCGGGGAGAGGAGCACCGGCACGCCGGGGTTCCTGTGGAGGTTCGCTTCTGGGCCAGCATCTTCGATTCGCAGCGGACGACCATTCTTGTTCCTGCCGATAGCAGCCTGGTGCTGATGGACGAGCTGATCGGCCGCGAGATTACGTTGTCGGACTACATGAACCGGAAGTACCGCAGCACTGTTCCTCCGCCCGAAATGACCCGGATCTGGAACCAGTTGCTGACGATGTCAGCGTAAGCGAGCTGAAGCAGAACAACGTCATCCTGATTGGCAGCACACGCGCGAACCCGTGGGTTGATCTCTTCTCCTCCGCCGGGCGCTTCCGCGTGGGCTACGACTCGAACACCCACACCAACCTGGTGGAGAACCGCAATCCTGGAAAGGGTGAGCAAGCGCGTTACGACGAGGCTGCCAATAGTGCCGACCACCTGGCCTACGGAGTGGTCTCTTATCTGCCGAGCCTGGATGGAGAGAGCTCTTCGCTGCTGATCGGGGGAACCAGCAAGGCGGGAACGGAAACAGCCTCGGAGTTTCTTTTGAGTCCGCGGTTCATTGCTTTTCTTCGCACTCTGGATACTAAGGGTGGCGCGCTGCCTCACTTCGAGATCCTGCTCTCGGCGCAGAACCTGAACGGTAATTCCTATCAGCGCGCTATCGTTTGTTATCACATTCTGTAGGTCAGTCGGGTTTCCCAGTTCGTTCGACATCTGTTCGCGCGATAGCGCGAATGTAGTGCTTAAGGGGACGGCTTCAGAGACCGCGGCTTTTAGCCGATGAGGTACGGTGTCATAACGATGCCCTCAGGGGCTAAAAGCCCCATAAGGATGGCATTCTTGACGGCACGGTTGAAAGCCGTGCCCTTAACAAGACAATCGCACCTTCAGTGCGATTTGGTTGCGCTGCGCGCAACGAGCCCTAGCTTCTTGACCAGCGTGGCGAAGCCTCTCGGCTACTTTCGACCTGAGATCAAAGCCGTGTTCCGCGAACTCCACGAAACGTAAGCGTGTCATTTGAATGGCTTGCGGTCGTATTCACGGTGAAAGCCGGCTATCACAGTTAAATACTTTGCCATCATTTTTTGCGTCTTCGATACTCCCGACACTCGTCTGCTGTAGTTTGCAGCAGACATGGAGGCCGTACATTGAACGACAAAAAGATAAATCTGATAAAGCAGATTCTCGGGCGCATGACACATGCCTCGCTTGGTCTGTGTTTTGTGCTGAGTCTGGCATTTCTGAGCGGAGAGCGTTTGCTTGCGCAAGGTATTACGGGAACGATCGCCGGGAATGTGACGGACGCCAGCGGCGCAACCATTGCAGACGCGACCGTAACCGTCACACAGACCGAGACCAACACGATCCGCAAAGTCACTACTTCCGATACCGGAAGCTTCACCGTCACCCAACTCGCTCCAGGACACTACACCGTCCAGGTCGACCACGCGGGATTCCAGACATTCCGTCAGTTGGGAATCACACTGGCGATCGACCAGACGATTCAGCTTAGCCCCGTCCTCCCCAATGGAGAGGTCACGCAGACGGTGGAAGTGACCGGCGTCGGCAACACCATCCAGACTCAGGACTCGTCGATCGGAACTGTGGTGGAGAGCCAGGCAATCCAGAACACGCCGCTCAACGGTCGCCTTGGCTTGATGGGACTGATCTCGCTTGCGCCTGGTATTCAGGGTGTTGGAGCGCAGGATCAGCTTGCGACGCGCGGCATTACTTTTGCAGCCGGCACCGGCTCTCGTAGCTCCTACGGTGGACTCACGTCCACTCTGGACGGCGTTACCAATCAGGAGGTGACGCTGCAGCGCGCTGAACCTGAGGTACCGTCCCTCGACGCCATCTCGCAGTTCAAGGTGCTCTCGAACGGCGCACCTGCTGAGTTCGGCCAGCCCGCTGCTCTGATCGTGGTCTCCGCCAGCGGCGCCAACCAGTTCCATGGCGGTGCGCTCGAGTACAACCGCTCCAAAGGTATGGGCGCCAAGGCGTACTTCAGCGGCGCGAATCCGCGGCCGCCGTATCAGCGTAACGAGTACGGTGCAAACCTCTCGGGCCCGATCCTGATTCCGCACGTCTATAACGGCCGCAACAAGAGCTTCTTCTTCGTGGCGTATGAGGGCTTCCGCCTGACGCAGTCGTATGCCGACAACACGCAGCAGCCCACCGCGCTGATGCGGCAGGGTGTCTTTACAGAGTTCTCGGGCAACATCACCAATCCGTCGACCGGAACGGCCTTTGCCAACAAGACGATTCCGACGGCGAATCAGAATGCTGTCTCTCTGAAGCTGCTGAGCCTGCTCTATCCGAATCCGACGACCTCGGGTACGGGCGTCAATACCTACGAGCAGGTGCAGACGACCTCCACCGCGAGCCGTGTCTCAGTTCGTCTAGATCATCAGCTCACTGCAAACGACCAGCTCCGCTTCACCTTCCTGCGTGCGTTCTACGGCCCCAGCCCGACGAACGGTACCACCAGCCTGCAGGGTGGTAATGCACAGGATGGCGAACACAACATGAACATCATCCTGGGATGGACACACGTGTTCTCTCCCAATTTGCTGCTCGATACCTACGGTTCGTTCTTCCATCTGCCGATCTATCGCACACCGCAGAACTACAAGACTGACTTCTCCAGCATCATTCCTGGTTTGGGTACGGGGCTGATTCAGGGTGCGCCGCAGATCACGATCACGAACATCGCGAATGTCGCGGAGTCCGGATCAAAGGATCTGGAGCAGGTCGGCCAGATCGGCACATCGCTGACCAAGATTGCGGGGAGCCACACCATCAAGGGCGGTTTCTCGTATCTGTATGACAACCACTGGAACATCTCCGCGACCAGTCCGCAGCGTGGTTCGTTCCGTTTCACCGGCCAGTATTCCGGCAATGCCTTTGCGGACTTCCTGCTGGGCTATCCGGTTACGGCAGTCAAGCCTGTGCCGAACGACTATGTGAAGCGCGATATTTCCGCCCAGTACGCGGCTTATATCCAGGACGACTGGAAGATCCTGCGCAACCTCACCATCAACGCCGGTCTGCGCTATGACCTGCAGTTGTTCAGCGACAACCTCTATCGCAAGACCGCTCTTTATATTCCCAACCTGAAGCAGGTTGTAGTCTTCGGCAATTCGTATCCGTCGGCGGCTATCCCGAGCTTCCTGACCTCTATTCCGATCACGCTGTCGAGCACAGCCAATCTGCCGAACAACGTCTTCAGCTATCTGGGCCAGAACAAGAAGAACTTCGCTCCGCGTCTTGGCTTTGCGTATGAGGTAAAGCCGAATACGGTGCTGCGCGGCGCCTTCGGTATCTACTACAACCTGCTACCGGCCTCGTATATCACCACGGCGCCGTTCGCCAACCTGCCGTTCTCGGGCTCGCAGACATTCAACAACTCTTCGGGTTCCACGCCGTCGTTCTCGATGTCGAATGCGTTCTCCGGAACCGGAAGCTTCGCGGCGAATCCGTCTGT
>JAEKKE010000694.1 GCA_019510535.1 Acidobacteriota bacterium | reverse complement strand
TCCAGAAGGTTTGGCTGGCTCCGGGTGAAACCAAGACGGTCGCATTGGAGATTCCGGTGAAGGAACTCTCATACTGGAGTCCCGTGGCAAAGAAGGTCGTACTCGAACCCGGTGACTTCGATCTCTGGGCAGGCTTCGATGCCACAGCAACGGAGCACAAGAGCTTTCACGTAACAGCAGGTAAGTAAGGACGAGCTACAGATGAAGATGCGAGTGGTTGCAGGTGTTGTACTGGGTGTTGTCTCTGCCGTAGCGGTCGCGCAAAAGTCCCCGCGCGTCAGCCATGAAAACCTGGATTGGGGCCCGAACGTAAAATTCTTCCGTCCTGGGATGAGCCATGATGAGATGCAGCAGGCCATCGACAAGGTCTACACCGAACAGCAACACGCCGAGTTCGGCAGCTCGCGCTACGCGTTTCTGCTGATGCCGGGCAAGTACAACCTCGACATTCCCGTGGGCTTCTACACCCAGGTCCTCGGCCTCGGTGCGAGTCCTGACGACGTCCGCGTAACCGGCGACGTACATGCCGACGCAGCTTCCAAAAACAACAACGCCACCACTACCTTCTGGCGCGGTGTTGAAGGTTTCTCGGTTGTGCCCGCCGGAGGCACCATGCAGTGGGCCGTCTCGCAGGCCATCGCTGCACGGCGCATGCATGTGCTGGGCAATATGGTGCTGCATCAGAAGCGCGGCTGGGCCAGCGGCGGCTGGCTCTCGGACTCGCTGGTCGACGGTACCGTCGACTCCGGCACACAGCAGCAATGGATCTCGCGCAACACCGAGTGGCAGCAGTGGACCGGCGCAAACTGGAACATGGTCTTCGTCGGCGCCGAGCACGCACCCGAAGGCGAGTGGCCCAAGCCTCCCTTCACCAAGATCGCAACCGTGCCCATCGTCCGCGAGAAGCCATTCCTGCAGGTGGACGCCAAGGGCAACTTCAGCGTGCGCGTCCCCGCCATCCGCGAGAACTCCTCAGGCATTACGTGGAAGCAGGGCGCAACAGCAGGGCGCAACGTACCTCTCTCGCACTTCTACATCGCCCGTCCCGACCGCGACACCGACGTCACCATCAACGCCGCGCTCGACAAGGGCAAAGACCTGCT
>JAEKKE010000693.1 GCA_019510535.1 Acidobacteriota bacterium | reverse complement strand
CTGCAGGTCATCGATGTCATAGACAAAGGCTCCGTCGATCTGGTTCATCGCCGGCTCTACATCGCGAGGCACCGCAATGTCGATGAAGAACATCGGACGGCCCTTGCGGCGCGAAAGCAGGTCGCGGCCCATCTTTACGCTGAAGACGGCCTCCTGTGAGCCGGTCGAGGTCACGACGATGTCCGCCAAATGTGCCTGTACCGCGAGAGCATCGAAGTCCATCACCGAGCCCCGAAACTCATCTGCGATCCTTTGGGCACGCGAGCGGGTGCGATTGGCAACGTACAGCGTTCCCGCGCCTTGCGCGATCAGGTGCCTGGCCGCGAGCTCTGACATCTTGCCCGCGCCCACCAGCAGAATCGTCTTACCTTTGAGCGAACCGAAGATTTTTTGCGCCAGATCTACGGCGACAGAAGCGATCGATACCGAGGTTGAGCCGATCTGAGTCTCGCGCCGCACCTTGCGTGCAACCGTGAAGGCGCGCTGCAGCAGCGGCTCCAGCGTCGACTGCACCGCACCCACTTCGCGGGCAACGGTGTAGCTCTCCTTCACCTGACCAAGGATCTGCGGCTCGCCGACAACCATCGAGTCCAGCGAAGAAGCAACACGGAAGAGATGGCGTACAGCCTCGCGCTCCGAGTACTCGTAGAGATGCGGCTCGATCTCCTGCTTGGAGATGGCGAAGTACTCCGCAAGAAAACGGCGCAGGTCGGTGTTGTCCTCGTGACAGGTCACCAGCTCCACGCGATTGCACGTCGAAAGAATCATGCTCTCGCGCACACCCGGCTGATGCAGCAGCGACCGCGTCGCGTCTGCCAGACGGCCGGACGGGATCGCCAGGCGCTCGCGTACCTCGATCGGAGCCGTATTGTGATTCACTCCCAGAAGGGCGATCTTCATGAAGTGAACCTGTGCACGTTCGAGAACTGGTTAGCCGCCCAGGCGGCGATCATCACAAGGAAGACAAAACTTGAAAGGTAAACCGCCCGCCTGCCACGCAACCCGGAGATGCGCCGGATATGGATCATCAGGATGTAGGCGACCCACATGCCGAAGCTGAGCAGGACCTTCGGATCGGCGAAGTAAGCCGGGCCAACCGTCTCC
>JAEKKE010000243.1 GCA_019510535.1 Acidobacteriota bacterium | reverse complement strand
TGGCAATCGCCACCCGTAAACCATTCGGTCTGCTCGTTCGTCTCCGATGCTAGGATGAGCACCGACACGGATGCATACATTTTCCCCATCACGGCCCAGGCACCGCTCCGCAGTCGTGCAATATCTCGCGCTTCTGCTCATCGCCGCCATGGCTCTCGGCCAATGGGGGAACACCGCCTATCGCATGGTGCGGGGCATCTTCGGAGCTGAGCGCGGTATCCGTGCCCCTTTCAGCCTCAGCAATGGCGTCGTTGAGGGGATGAGTCCCTTTCTTCGCCATGCGGGTCTGCAGGTCGGCGACCGCGTGCTCGCCGTAAACGGCCACGAGCTGACCGGCGAGGCCGTTCTGCTTCGGGAGCTCGCCCACGAGCATCTCGGCGACACCATCAAGGTGGAGGTGCAGCACCCCGACGGGAAGCATCAGACGGTAAGCTGGCAGCTCATCACACCGCAGCGTCGCCGTGGTGGAGGCAGGCCCGCGGGTTGGATCGGTCCGCTGCTGTTGCTTGTTATCCTCCCTCTGGCCTTTCTCCTCGTCGGCCTCTGGGTTGTGCTCGCCAAACCGCATGACCTCAGCGCATGGCTGGTCCTTGGTATTCTGCCTTACTTTGAAGCCCTGATCGCACCGGCTAATCCGCAGGGGGACTGGACCATTTGGTTTGCCCCTTTCTGGAATGAGACAGCACAGATGGCCATGCCCATCTGCCTGATGTGGTTTGGTGTTCTCTTTCCCGAGCGTGCCGGTCTCGATCGCCGGGCTCCGTGGATCAAGTGGCTGCTGAGCATCTCTCTGCTCGCCCTGTTACCCTTCAACCTATTTCACAGCTATGCACGCCTCTGGAATCTGGCGCTCGATCGCGCCATGAGCCCGTGGTTCCTGCCCATCGACCGCATCGAGAGGTTTCTCAGCATCCTCTGCGTCGCCTACTTCTTCGTTCTGTTCAGCCACAAGATCTTCCGCGAAAAGGTCGGCGCCGACTCCGGCCGCCGCCTGCGCCTGCTCTTCTGGGGATCGCTCATAGGGCTTACTCCGTTCGGTGGCATGGTGATCTACACCGTTGTTACCGGCGAAGACGTGAGTGAGACCTTCCCGCAGTGGCTCAGCTTCGGCATCGTCCTGGTCCTGGCGATCTTCCCGCTCTCACTCGCTTACGCCCTGGTCGTACAGCGAGCGATGGATATTCGCCTGATCGTCCGCCAGGGCACCAGGTACGCCTTCGCGCGCTACACCCTCTTCGGTATCCGGGCTCTGCTCGGCGTTCTCTTCTCCTGGCGGCTTACGATCTTCTTCGCCGATCCGGAATCTCATCGCAGACCGGTCGACGTTATCCTCATCTTCGTTCTGCTAGTGCTGTTCTTTGGCTTCCGCATGGTCCTCTCCGGACGGCTGCAGCAGGAGATCGACCGCCGTTTCTTCCGCGAAGCGTACTCCACCGAACAGGTACTGAGCGAGCTGTCAGAGCAGGCGCACAACTTCACCGAGACAGGTCCGCTGCTCAGCACCATCACGCAGCGCATCAGCGACACGCTGCACATCGAGCGTATGGCCGTCTTCCTGCGCGGCAGCGGCGATGTCTTCCGCCTGCAGACAGCCACCGGCGTCGACCTGACGTCGCCTGTTCTGTTACCCGCGCATTCGGCAACGGTGAATACACTCTCCCGCGAAAAGCGGCCCGCCGCGATGCGCATCGACGACAGCTCTCACTGGTTGCTCGAGGCAAGCGATACCGAGCGTGCCGCCCTCAGCGAATTCCAGACCGAACTTCTGGTGCCGCTGCCCGGTCGTGGGCGCTTGATCGGTGTCATGGCTCTCGGCCCTAAACGCAGCGAAGAGCCGTACTCCCGCATGGATCGCCGTCTCTTGGAGAGCGTCGCCTCGCAGACCGGTCTCGCTCTTGAGAATGCGGAGCTGCTCCAGTCTCTCGCTCACGAAGCTGCCCAACGCGAGCGTGTCACCCGCGACATCGAGATCGCACGCGAGGTGCAGGAACGTCTCTTCCCGCAAAGCTATCCGGAGTTCGAGGGCGTCGATGTTGCCGGCTATTGCCGCCCGGCGCAGGAGATCGGCGGTGACTACTACGACGTCATGGAAGTGAAGCGCGAGAGCGACAATGGATCGCGGCAGCCGCGTTTGCTCGGCCTGGCCATCGGAGACGTCTCCGGCAAAGGCATCTCGGCTGCATTGCTGATGGCAAGTCTCCGCGCCAGCCTGCGCGGCCTCACCCTGGTCGGTTCCTCCGATCTCGGCGAGCTGATGGGGCACGTCAACAAGCTGGTCTACGACGGCAGCACAGCGAATCGCTACGCCACCTTCTTCTATGCCGAGTACGATCCCGCAACCCGCCGTCTCTGCTACGCCAATGGCGGGCATAATCCGCCGGTAATCCTGCGCGGCGATCAGGTAGTTGAGCTCGAAGTCACCGGCATGGTCGTTGGTATTACGGAAGACGCTGCCTACGAACAGCGCGACATCTATCTCGAACCCGGAGACATCCTTCTGCTCTTCACCGACGGCATCTCCGAAGCGATGGACGGAGACGACGAAGAATGGGGTGAGCGCCGCATGATCGCCGCAGCTCAACAGGAACGCGCCCGCGGAGCACTCACCGCCGAAGGCCTGCTACGCGCCCTCTATCGCCGCGCCGATGAGTTTGCCAATGGGGCTCCGCAGCATGACGATATGACGCTGGTGGTGATGAGAGTCAGCTGATTGGTTGAATGGTGGAATAGTTGAATGGTTGAATAGTGCGGCCGAATGTGAAGAATCACGTACCGCGCCCATGCGGTACATCTTCAACTTTCAATTCTTCCCGCCCACGCCTTAACGCTTCAACTTTTAACTTTCAACTTTTAACTCTTCCTCGCTACTTCAGCATCATCACCAGGATCCGTCCATCCGAATGGAACTCTCCACCTGTCGCGGTCTTTCCACTGGAGAACGGATCATCCGGCAACACATAGGCAGCGGACGAAAACACATCGGCGGCATCGAAGCTGTCGAGGATGAACTTCCGCTCTATGTCGATATCGGGATCGATATGGTGGGTCACCTGACCATTGCGCTGGTCCTTCTCAAAGCCGTTGTCGTGTGTTGCCGATCCTACCCATAACGGCACGCCGTTGATCGTCTTGCCGCTGTTCCATACGCGCAGATGATGTCGCACGGCGACGACGCTGATCGCCTCCGCCCGTGAATACGACAGGTCCTGAGGCCGGCCGAAGAGGTACAGTTCGCTCATCGGCATCTCCAGGTAGGCCTCATGTGAAAGCGTGGACATAATGCCGTGCACGATGGCGGCATCGACCGTCTGATCTACCTTCACCCAGCCGGCAGACTTGAAGGCCTGCTCCACTTGTCCTCGTGTGCCTATCAGGGCGAAGTTCACCATGTCGCCGAAGTTGCCTTGCTGATCGCTCACGCGGCGGGGTACCTCGGCGAAGGTATCCGGAGAGATCATCGAAGTGAGGTCCTGCATTGGCGCCGCTGCCAGGGCTTTCGGTTCGACTGCCACCGGCTTGGGGAGCTCCAGCTTGACGGTAAAGCTGCCTGAGGCCGAGATGCTCTCAGGAAGGTTAACTCCAAGGTAAAGATGGCCGGTGGTGGGCGCGGTGACTGTGTCATCTTCGCCGATGGGGAAGGGAATGGAGGCGCCCGCATCGCTCACTCGGCCGATCAACGATCCCACGGGCGCGGCGTTCACGGGAAAGCTTGCCAGCAGGTCGCGCCATCCGCGGTCGACGCCCGCGGGACCCGACTTGCGCCCATCCGCAAGCTGAAAGCTGCCCTTCGCACTCAGTTTCAGGCGCTCGCCCGCAGCCACAGTCACGCCGGTATCCAGCCATGTGGTGCTGGGGAGCGTAAAGCTATAGGAGGATTTGCGTTGCGGAAGGGGCTGCACCCCCTGCTTTGCTCGCATGCTTGGAATCGCAATGACGCGTTGCTGCGGCGCCTCCTGTTGTTGCGCCAGGACGACGGTAGAGAGAACAAGTGGCAATGCCAGATATGCGGGAAGCTTCACCATACGACTTTCGTTCCAGGGAGTAATGACTTTCGCCCTAGGTTGATAACCGGGAATCAGGTACTCTGTTGCAAGTAGTCCACACGACTTAGACAGGCCAATGAAAGCAGACGTTGCACAGTTCTTTAAGCGGGTCGCCGCCGCGACCGCTCTGGCCGCCGCGACGCTTGGTTTTGGTGGTTGCCAGGGAGTCACCGGCAGCACCAGCACCTCGCAGATCCGTTTCATTGATGCCTCCATCGATGCCGGCGGTCTGGATATGTACATGGGCGGTACTGCCGTGGCATACAACGTCGGTTTTGGCACGATTACGTCCTACATCCCGGCCACACCGGCCACCTACGTCATTACCGCGGACACCGCCGGTACCAAGCAGGCTCTGGCCACAGCGCGCGCGACCCTGGCCAACAGCAAGCACCGCTCCCTCGGGTCAGATCGCCATCCGCTTCCTCGATCAGTCGACTGCGATCGGCAATATCGATATCTACATGGTCCCGTCAGGGACGGCTGTCACCGCCGTCTCGTCGTTGCAGAGCAACGTTAGCTTCGGCACCAACACCGGCTATCTGAACATCCCGGTTGGTACGTATACGCTCTACATCGTCAGCAACGGAACGGCGCTCACCACCACGACCACGACGCTCTACACAGGAGCAGCGACGGCCTATCCCCAGGGATCGGCGCGCACCATCGTGATCCTCGATCGCCAGCTCGTCACCACTCCCGCGCTGAACGTGATTGTGGCCAACGACTACGACTCGGCTACGGCTACCCAGTAAAGCACCGGATCAACAAACAGCAGAACGCTGAATCCCGCCGCATCTAGAGCATTTCTCCTAATACTGTGGCTTTGGAAAATCTATGAATGCCGTTTTCTTCGCGGAAAACGGCGCAAAC
>JAEKKE010000242.1 GCA_019510535.1 Acidobacteriota bacterium | reverse complement strand
GATTTGGACGAACGATTGAACCGGTGAAGAGCTTGACGATGTCCGCTCCGGCAGCGCGGTTCTTGTCGACAAGCGCCTTTGCATCCGCAGCTGTCTCGGGTTGCCCCAGTTTTGCTTTCACCTCTGCGGGAACGTCCGCCAGATAGAAAGGCAGCGCATGTGCGGGATAGAGTGGAATGCCCGCGGTGAAGATGCGCGGACCGGAGACTCCGCCACTTTCTATCCGATTCCGCAGTGCAACGGTGTTCTCTACTTCCGAGCCCGTATCGACTACGGTCGTAAATCCTGAGTGGGTGAGCATCTCGCTCAATTGGCGTGTCAATCTCTCCGCGGGTAGATGTGCAGCATCGTTCCACTTCGGCTCCATAAAATGCACGTGTGCATTCCAGAACCCGGCGAGCACAACACACCCCTGGCAGGAAATTCGTTGGATCGCCTTAGGGATGCGCACATGCTCTCCTGCTTCCGCAATCACACCGTTGTGGATCACGATCGTCATATGCCTGCGCAGTGGCGCCTCTGGCGAGGCATAAACGGCAGCATCTTCAATCGCCAACTCCTGGGCCAAGCCAACCGCACCCGGAATGAGCAGCAACAACCCAAGCCCAAACACCTTATTGCACAACCTTCCCACCGTTGAACCCCTCTCCTGATTCTGAAGTTTTTATCGTAGATTTTGTCATCCCGAACGTTCGTGGTCCCCGGCGAACTTGTTCGCTGGGGTGATTCGTGAAGGACCTGCTTTTTCACCGCTTCGGATGGCGACGCTGTTCATGATTTATGTCAGCGAACCTTAGGCTCACTACTCTGGATGTTCCATCAGCTATTCAAACCTCAGCGCGGTCATAGGGTCTACCCTCGTGGCGCGTACCGCCGGAATCCACGTGGCCGCCAACGCAACAACGCTGAGCAACAACGGTGTCAGGAGAAATGCCAGTGGATCCCACTTCTCAACGCCGAAGAGAAAGCTGGCGAGAAATCGAGTCAGCCAGAAAGAAGCAGCGATACCCGCTGCCACACCGATGATTGTGAGGATCATTCCCTGGCGGAGGACCATGTTGCGAAGATGTGAAGTCTGTGCCCCCATTGCCATTCGTATCCCCAGCTCCTGCGTGCGCTGCTCCACGGAGAAAGCCATCAAGCCATAGATGCCTGCGGCGGCCAGCAATAGTCCGGATGCGCCGAAGACCGTAAGAAGCAGCATGTTGAAGCGTTGCCGCGAAACGGTCAGGCTGTCGATCTCATCCATCGTTCGGATATGCGCTACGGGCAACCCACCCGTAGCCTCTCGCAGCGCTGTTGTCACTTGCGCGGCAACAGCATGTGGATCACCGTTCGTGCGCACGACCCACCAGAGCGGAGCTACTCGCGAATTGAGCGCGGTTTCGCCGTCCGGCATCTGTGCCAGAGGGATGTACATCGTCGGAAAAGGATTGTGATCGAGACCATTGTCGCGCGTGTTCCCGACGATACCAACGATCTGACGAGATGGCTCGGCGAAGGGCCCCCCGAAGCCGGGTGCCTTCTGAATCCGATCCCGTAGTGGATCGCCCTGTGGCCAGTACTGCTTCGCCATAGCCTCATTGATGACGATCACGCCCGGAGCCGAAGCGTTATCGCGATCCGTAAATGTACGACCGCGTAAGAGAGGAACCTTTAGGGACTCGAAATAGTTCGCTGAGACCGAGTAATATCCCGCGCCTCCGGTGGTTGGAGCATTGCCGTTCGATCGCCCCACAATATCGAACGGCATTCCGAAGGCGCCTTGAAGCGGCAGCCCATTCCCGGCGGCAGCTTCAATAACCCCGGGGATTGCTTTGATGCGCTCCGTGCCTTGGCGAATGATCTGATCCACGGGGGCGCTTGCCTGAAAGCGGCCGCCACTGATCGACATGGCCATCGTCAGCGTATTATGCGTATCAAATCCAGGATCAACGCCCTGCAACTTCAGATACGTGCGAACTAGCAACGTTGAACCAATCACCAGAACCAGCGCCAGTGCGATCTCAGTGATTACAAGCACTGACCGGAAGTTCACGCTGCGGGAGCCAGAACCGGTGCGGCTGCTACTTTCATTCAAACTCGCAACCAGATTGGTGCGTGAGGCACTTATAGCGGGAACGAGGCCAAACAGTATCCCTGTAAATACCGAAACACCGAGTGTAAAGAGTAGAACGCGCAGGTCCAGAGCCAGCGCCATGCCATTCTCACCCACCCGGGGAAGGCCGCCGGCATTCACGTTGAGCAACAGGCGAACACTGGCATAGCCAAGAAGCAGGCCGAGCAGGCCACCCGATAGTGATAGAAGAAGGCTCTCCGCCAGAAGCTGGCGGATGATCTGCCAGCGGCCCGCGCCAAGAGCCGCCCGTGTCGCAAACTCGCGCTGGCGGCCCGAAGCTTTGGCCAGCAGGAGATTTGCCACATTCGCGCATGCAATCAGCAATACCAACCCAACCGCAGTAAGCAAAACCAAAAGCGGCGTGCGTGTATCGCCGATCATCGCCTCTTTCAGCGGGATGACCCCATAATGATTTTGCGGACGGATGGCGGTGGGCATCTCTCGACGGAACTGATCGGAGGCAAGCTTGAGTTGAGCATTCGCCTGTTCCATGGTGACGCCAGTCTGCAGACGTGCCGCCACTCTGAAATAGCGCGCCAGATCCATCGTATTCAGATCGAACTGATACGGGATCCATAGGTCTGCGGGGTTATCAGAAACGAAGTCGGCTCCGATAATTCCCACTACAAGATAGGGAGTGTTATCGATCTGTATTGTTCGACCGACGAGATTCGTGTCGCCGCCGAAGCGCTGCTTCCACAGCGCGTAGCTGAGCACCACCACATTGCCACCGTGCGGGCTGTCTTCCTCCTCCGTGAAGGTGCGGCCCGCAATCACCGGCGCGCCAAACAGCCCGAAGTAATCATGGGTGACATGGACTCCCTGCACCTGCATCGGATGATCTCCGCCGGTAAGATTCAGCCCGGCGCCGCCTGTGTCATACCCTGCCACATCACGTAGCACGCTGGTCTGCTGACGCCAGAGATTGAACTCAGGAACGCTGGCGCCATCGAGCGTCCGCTGCGGAGTAAAGAGAACCAGCCTCATAAGGGACTGCGGATCGGGATACGGCAGCGGCTGCAGCAGGACGGTATTCACGACCGAGAAGACCGCCGTGTTCACACCGATTCCAAGCGCGATTACAAGTAGAGCGACGATAGTGAGCCCTTTCGTCTTCCTGAGCGAACGCCAGGCATCGCGGAGATCACGAAAGATACCGTCCATCATTGGCAAGGAGCGATAGATCCAGACTCGTTCCCGCACGGTGCGCGGATTGCCGAACCTCAGTCGAGCCCGCCGCCGCGCCTCAGCCTCGGAAAGACCGCGTGCGAGGTTGGCATCTACTTCGTGCGCCAGGTGCGATTGGATCTCTTCGGCCAGATCCCGATCCCTACTTTCGCGATTGAGGTAGCGCTGGAAACCCATACTCTTCCCTCCCTGCTAGCTGTTCGATTCTCCCTAGCCGTTCGACTCTCCGAGGATGAGGCCAATGGCGCGCGTCATCCGTCGCCAACGGCCGGTTGCCGCCGCCAGCTCCTTACGGCCCTTCGCCGTCAGCCGGTAGAACTTAGCTCTTCGGTTGTTGTCGCTAACACCCCACTCGGAAGCGACCAGGCCCCGATCCTCCAACCGATGAAGCGCCGGATAGAGTGAACCCTGCTCCACTTCAAGAGCGTTTTCCGAGGTGCTCTCAATCGAGCGCGCAATGGTGTGTCCATGCGCGGGACCAAGAATCAGCGTGCGCAAGATGAGCAGGTCGAGTGTTCCCTGAAGAATCTCGCCCGCGTCCTGTGTTTTGTTCCTCGCCATGACCCTCCACTCGAATGACTATGGGAGACCATAGTACTCCACTCGAATGTCTATGGGACAATTTTTTGGAACCCGTGCACCGGGTGCCCCATCCATTGCATCGCAATGGGTGGGATATCGGGCTTCCCTGGCGAACTAAGTAATCCTAAGGTGAACTATTCGAGCGGAGCTCGAACCGGGTGGGAGACGCGGGCTTCAGCCCGCGTTTGTTGGCCCTATAAGAAATGGGCTTTAGCCCTGAGTCTTCTCCGTTTGTCAGGGAAAGCCCAGGGCTAAAGCTCATTTATTTTTATGCCCTTATCAGGGGCTGAAGCCCGCTGCTCCCATCAGGCTCGGGATTCGCTGGGTATCTCAGATCGATCAAATTAATCGATACGCCCTAGTTGAGCTACAAACGTTTCTCCGCTAATTAGGCGTCGGCGACTCGACGTGCTCTACAACGAGGAATTCCTGAAGCGATTTGCCACGCTCGAGCTTCAGCCCAAGCTGCTCCGCTAAGGCAGCCTCCACGGGAGGATAATCCTGCCCTGTCGAAGTGTCGTAGGAGGAGCTCCACTGGAGCTCAAAATCCCAAAGGCCAGCTAAATTGGTGCGATCAACGACCGGTCCTGCTAGCTGGCCTCCAATCATTTCCGCGAGCCGCTCGATTGTCTGGCCACGGGCCGTCAAGACACAGCCGTGCATCGAACAAGTCTGCCTTGCGGTGGGCTGTGTAGGGTCGTCTGGATTGTAGCGGCGCTCGTCGCCATCGACGAGTGGTTTCGCCGTCGACCGCCTGAGTCNNNGAGTCTGGGCTGCTTACCAGCAACGAGTAGAAAGCTGGGCGCCTCGCGGGTGTCGATGTGATAACGAAGATGGAATCTGTCCCTGAGGATCTCCTGCATCATCGCCAGTTTGGCCTTAGCTGCCTCGTCATCCGTCATGGATTTGAGCGCAGCGTTTGTTTCGTCACCGGACTGAGCACGAATGACATAGATGGCGTGGCGCAGCGAGTCGGGAACGCCCTCGATGTGATCGTACTCGATGTGAAAAGCCCTGGACAGAAAGCCCTGCAGGCCCCAGTTCGTAAGCTCCAGGCGGCCGCTGTGAGCGCCTTCGCCGCCGCCACTTACCGTCAAAGACCCGTCTGGAGCAACCTGGCCTTCGTGAATCGAAACGACCTCGTAGCGGAGCGTAGTTACAGGTTGCTGCGAATAGACGTACGCCGACGACAATATCAAAAAGATAAGAAGGATTACTCGGCTCATCAATGCCTCTTCTTCCTGATAGTTCTTCCAGGAAGCATACAGGACACCGAGATACGAGATGTAGCAGGTCCTCGAACGAGGCCGCTACTTCGCCACAGCTTCCGCTACGTGCGCGGCATACTCTCTCCAGGCTTTCGCCGCAATTTTTCCATGAAACGCCGCCAACGCCTGCTCGGTTTCCATCAGGTCCTTCGCGTTTTTTAATTCTTCTTCTACCAGACCGATATGTTCGGTCATGTGATTTGTTTCGCTCAGCAATACTCTGCCCGCCTGGTCCGCCGCCAACGTGTGCGCATGCACATCGTCATAGACGGTCGCAATCGAGTTCACATGCGCTGTCACCGTCCGCTGGAACGAACCATACTGCGCCTGCGGCCCCTCCACGCATGCCCGCCTCGACATCTCATCCTGAATCTTCTGGTTCAGCCCGTTCAATCGCTCATCCAGAACGCCACGCGCGCTCTCAAGCTCCTTCCGCGCATCGCCCTCTTCTACCAGGTAGCCCGCCACGCTCTGGCGTATCACAGCAACGCGCTTCGACACCTGCGCCAGATCGTTCTTCACCCTCTCCAACGTATCCAGCAGCCCCTTTCGTCGAGAGAGCAATTCGGCTTCACTCCGCACGTTATGCAGCCTGTCTGCCGCTGCCTCCGCTTCGTCCAGATCCCCGCTTGTGCGCTTCACCGCTTCAGCCCAGATCTTCAGATTTGCCTGGAATTGCGGAGCATACTCGACTGTCACCATCTTCTGCTTGTTCAGCGGCACATTGAACCTGGGCTTCAGATCCGAAACATCAAAGTGGAAGTTATAGCTTCCCTTGTCGCCGCTGCAGATACGACGGCCCTGTGGCCCAGGCTCACATTTGCTGTAGCACTGGCCATACACCACCTGCGAAACAAAGAGGACATCCTTCAATCGCGCCGGAGCACTCTCGACGGACGAGCGCAACTGACGCAGTGAATCCACAGCATCGGTCACGGAGCGCATGTCGAACTCCTCTTGCGCCCGCACTACGGCCAGAGGCGCCGCCGCAACCAGCGCGACGGCCATCCACTTCCATCCGCGCATCGGCTAGCTCCTCCCGCGGAATGAAACCACCAGTTCGAGCCGCAGCTTCGTCACGCCGGTCGCATCGCCGCCTTGCTTATCGAAGGTTGCTTTCCACTGCGTAAACGGCGTTGGCATCTGGTACACACCCGCCTGTACTGTCCACGGCACATAGGTCTCCTGACCGCGGAAGCAGTAATATGCGCCGATGGGCCGGTTCACAAAGGTGTACGCCTCGCGACGTCCAAAGCCGTTCTGGTAATGCCCGGAGGTGCCTAGCCATACGATGCCATTGCCCTTGTCATTGGGCTTCACACCGTCCAGCACCAGCTTCGCCTCTTCCACCCAGATAGCCACATCGCCACCCTGCGGCAGCACGCCTGCCAAAGGATTGTCCTCCCCCTTCGCCAGGCCGCCTCCGAGCGGAATCGTCCAGCGCAGCTCGGCTCCGCGTGTCTCCGTCGCCGGCTCTAGTCTGGCCACACGGTCCGCATTCGGGGCGGCTTCGCCCGACTTCACCACCGGCAGCTCGAAGACAATCCTTGCCTGCCGCGACGGCATGGTTACCGCATTCGACGCGCCATCTTCGCCGAGCAGTTTTGTGACCCACCGGCTCACGCCATTCAATCCATCACGCAACTGCGATGCACTCATCTCCTGCGTGATCACAACCGGAGGCTTGCGGAAGTAGAGATAGATATACGAATTGCGATAGTACGTCCAGGCCACATAGATCGACTGCCGGATCGAGTCCACGCGCACCTGGATCATGCCTTTGAGCGCGGCCAGCTTCTCCAGCTCTGACTGCGACCGCGCCTCCTGGCCCTGCCACGCCGCGGTAATCTGCGTGGTCGCCGCAATCTGAGCCTTCAGCACTGTGCCGCGCGCAATCTGCTCACAGTAGACGATGATCTTCGCATTGATCGCCTTACCAAACTCAGCCAGCATCGTCAGCCCGCTCAGATAGGCGAGACATCGGCTTCACGCAGGAAGTCATCCCACTTCTGCCCGGGATCGATCCTGTGCGCATTCAACGTCTCCGGGAAATCCGGCACCTCTACGTCCGACCACAGCGCCTTCTCCCAGCTTCTTGCGGCCTCTATGAGTATCGTTGTCAGCTTCTGCTGATCCAGCAACAGCCCGTGAGCCTTGCCGATCATGGCGTCATCGGCGCCTGTTCCCTGCAGGATCTTCGCAAAGGCTGCGGCCATCTGCAGAACCTGGAGCCCATACTTCTTCAGAGCAACGGCTAGAGCAGACTTCTGCTTCTGCAGATTCTGCTCATCGAAGAGCTGTTCCGGAGTCTGCGGTCCTGGTGTCAGAAGTGGCGTTTTTTCCTCAGTTTTGTCACCACTCGAAGAACCGCCGGCATCGGAGCTGGAATCTGTATCGAAACCAGTATCGTCCATCGTCGCGGGAGCGCTCCCAGGATCAGCCGGCCCCGGGTCTGACGAACCATCTCCTGGCATGGGTGTTACGTTGACTCCTCTGAGGTCCTTCGTCGATTTGGCAATCAGCGTCTTTTGAAAGCTGAACAGAAAGCTGAGTCCATCCGTTGCCAGCTTGAGGCCCTCCATAATCAGGTTCTTGTCCATCACATCCCGGATGGCCACGTCCAACTTGTCATAGAGCTTCCTGCACTCGGTGCTCTGCACG
>JAEKKE010000241.1 GCA_019510535.1 Acidobacteriota bacterium | reverse complement strand
AGTCCGGTATCTGTGATCAGGACGTCGATATCTTCCAGCGGAGAGACGAAGGCTGGCGAGACATTGCCGAACTTCGATGAGTCAGCAACGACAATCACCTGCTTTGCCTGCCGTGCCATGGCCCGGAAAACGAGAGCCTCTTCTTGCTCGCGGGTGGTGGCGCCGCGTTCGAGGTCTACACCGGTCACTCCCAGAAACACCTTGTCCATATAAACGGTGTTGAGAAAATCAAGCGTTGCCTGGCCAGAGAGAGAGAAGGCCCATGCCCATGCCAGCAGACCGCCGGTCAGCGATGTCTTGATTCCGGGCTGATTGCACAGCTCCATGCCGATGTTGATGGCATTGGTCACGACCGAGATATTGCGGCGATGACGGAGTGCCCGGCCGATCTGCGTCGTGGTTGTGCCGGCGTTCAAACCAATGGTCTCGTTCTCCTGGATCAGGTCGGCCGCCGCCAGGCCAATGCGCCGTTTTTCTTCGGCGAAGCGTCCTTCGCGCGATTGAAAGCTGATGTCGTACCGAAAGGGCTCATACAGGAGCGGCTCCACCAGGGTCGCGCCGCCATGGGTGCGGCGGATCAGGCCACGCTTTTCCAGGCGAGTGAGGTCGCGGCGGATCGATGGGGCGGAGGTGCCGACGGTCGCGACAAGCTCCTCAACGGAGATATCCCCGTTGCGCAGTAATAATTTCATGATCCGCTCGGCGCGCTCTTCGGTCTTCGTAGACATAATGGTCTCGAACAGCTTATACCCAGATCTCATTCAAATGGGCAGAGTATTTGATCGTTTGGATACGAATAAACCTTAATTTCGCACATGATTGACCATATTGTGGCGATATAATCACTTTTGAGGTGATGCAATGCAAGAGGGACTGAATGGCTTTCCGCACTGGATGCTGAAGGAGATCTTCGAGCAACCTGATGCGCTGGATCGTACGCTGGCGGCCTATGGGGCGAGCGTGCTGGCTCCTGTGCAGCAGTGGCTCGAGGGCGTGCAGGAGATCGTGATTGCCGCGAGCGGTTCCAGCCGTCATGCCGGTCTGGTGGCCGAGCTGATTCTGGAAGACCGTGCCGGTATCCACGTGGATGTGGAGTATGCCAGCGAATATGTCTATCGCAGCGAAGCACGCCTCAAGCAGGCAGCGGTGATTGTCGTTTCGCAGTCGGGAGAGACCGCTGACACGCTGGCAGCTTTGCGAAAGGCCAAGGAGATGGGGCAGAAGACGCTTGCGATTACCAATGTCGCGACCTCATCGATGGCGCGCGAGGCCGATGTGGCGCTGACCACGCAAGCGGGTGTAGAGAAGGCGATTCCGGCGACTAAGAGCTTTACCACGCAACTTCTGCTGCTGGCCGTACTGGCGGAGCAGGCGGCTGCGCAGCGGGGTCTGCCGGCGATTGGGCTGGAGAAGGTTGTGCCGCAGATCATTACGCAGATGCGTGCATGGCTGCCGCGCTGGCAGCAGGTGGTTGCCGTAGCGGCGGGCCGTCTGCAGGCTGCGGAGACGTTTCTCTTCCTTGGCCGCGGTGTTCACTATGCGATTGCCCGTGAAGGCGCTCTGAAGCTGAAAGAGAGCAGCTACATCCATGCCGAGGGCTATCCCAGCGGAGAGTTGAAGCACGGACCCAATGCGCTGGTAGGCACCAAGACTCCGCTGGTGATGCTGGCCACCGTAGACCACAACGACGCCGAGAGCGTACTGCGTTACGAGAAGGTGATGCAGTTGATGCAGGACATGCGTGCGCAGGGAGCCCCGATTCTGGCGATTGCCAATGAGGGAGACGTACAAGCGGCTGCATTGGCCGATGCGATTGTGGAAGTGCCGGCGGCGCCGGAGCATCTTCTTCCGATTCTTGAGGTGGTGCCGCTGCAGCTCTTCGCCTACTTCATGGCCATTGGACGTGGAATTGACGTGGACAAGCCGCGCAACCTTGTGAAGTCAGTGGTAGTTGAGTAGGTTCCTGCAGGCATGGTTTGTGCTTGCAGGCATAAGTACGGCTGTGCTCTTCTGGTCGCTCAGAAGCACATATGGGAGATGGTCCGCTGATGCAGTCTCGTCCTGTACGGCTTGAAGTTGCCGTGGACTCCACAACGTCGCTGAACGCCGCTCTTGAAGGAGGCGCCGATCGGATTGAGCTGTGTTCGGCTCTCGCCGACGGAGGACTCACGCCCAGTATCGGCTTTATCGGCGCCGCTCTGCAGGTAAGTGAAGTGCCGGTGCATGTCATGATCCGTCCGCGCGCCGGCGACTTCCTCTATACCGAGGAAGAGCTGACGGTGATGCGGATGGATATTGAAGGCTGCAAAGAGGTTGGCGCTCAGGGGGTCGTCTTCGGCGTCCTGATGAAGAACCATACCATCGACGTAAAGCGCACACTGGAGCTGGTGGAGCGGGCCCGGCCGATGAAAGTGGTCTTTCACCGAGCCTTTGATGTTGCGGCAGATCTGGAAGAGGCTCTTGAAGATCTGATCCAGTGTGGTGTGGACGAGGTGTTGACCTCGGGCGGAGACGACTCCCTGGAGCATGGCCACCAGATGGTCTCTTTACTGGTGCGTCAAGCTGCGGGGCGCATCCGGATTATCGGTGGCGCCGGCGTGACAGTACGCAACGCCAGGCAGCTTTGGGACGCGACCGGTGTCGACTGGCTGCATGGATCCTTCCGCGGCGAGGCCATAGCAGGTAGCAGACTGGCCATGGGAGACGAAGAACGTGAGCTGGTGCGGATTACTTCGCGGGAAGACGTGGCGCGCGTCAAACATTTACTGACAATTGAGCGGCAGCCAGCCGTGTAGAATCTGCAATACACGCGAGCAACTGTGCCGAGTGATCTTCGTGGGGTACGCATGTTTCCACAATTCCTGATGTCAGGGAATTGCGAGACATGCCCTGATCCTGCGTTTTAAGAGAATCGACGCGGTGAAATGTTCGGGAAGCGCGGTGAGATTCCGCCACTGCCCCGCAACTGTAAGCGCACGTCACTCCCTGAAGAGTTACTCCAGGAGAGGGGCGATCAGCAGCCGGCTATTTCTCACTGTTCCTGGGGACGGGAAGGGAACGCCCAATCTATCTGCTGGAATGCGTAAAGTCAGGAGACCGGTTTCACTGTGACCAGCCAACGTTCCGAGGGGGAACGGAGGAGTCTTATGAGTATTCCTGCAGGCCGTCTGCGAACGGCCATTCTAGCCATACTGTTATCTGCTTCCGCGGCACATGCTGTCGTTGTGCGCGGGCGTGTGACCAATCAACTGGGCGCCGGCGTCAGCGGAGCGCGACTGCAGCTCTTGCTCGGTAATAGTGTCGTCGCTGCCGGTGTGAGTGGACCTGAGGGCGAGTATGAGCTACGCAGCTCAGAAGGTGGCCGCTTTCTGCTGTTGACCTCCAGCCAGGGCTTTGCGATGACACCATCACGCAGCTTTTACGGCGGTCGGCTGGACCTCGTACAGCAGGATGTCACGTTGCGCCTCGATGAGCGTAAGGATGAGATCACGGTGACCGCCACTGGTCTGCCGACAACGCTTTCCCAGACCAGTTCTTCCGTGAGTCTGATTCAGCCCGACTCTCTGTGGCCTCGTTATGGCGTCAGTGAAGAGCTTCGTCTGATGCCCGGAGTGCAGATTGTCCAGAGCGGCCAGATGGGCGGACAGACCTCACAGTTCGTGCGAGGCGGGCAGTCGGATGGCAACCGTGTCACCATCGACGGTATCCCGGCTGAAGATATGGGAGGCCGTTTCGATTACGGCAACCTGGCGAGCTTTGCGCTGGATACGATCGAAGTTCATCGCGGTCCGAACAGCGTTACGGTCGGGTCTGGTGCGACGGCAAGCGCCGTGCGCCTGGTCACCCAGCAGGGAACGACGATTCATCCTGTCCTGCGATACACCGGAGATGCCGGAAACTTTCACACCTGGCGGAATGAGGGAGATCTGAGCGGCTCCGCACGTAAGCTCGATTACCTGCTCGGTTTTTCGCGCGTAGATTCTTCGAATGCTCTTCCCGGGAACCGCTATCACAACGCGACCTCCGCTGCGAACCTCGGCTTTGCGCTCAATGCCAAGACCTCGCTGCGCTTTACGCTGCGCAATACGGATGCCGCCGTGGGTGTGCCGAATGCACATGACTTCTACGGCATCTCCGACAACGCCAAACAGGCCGATCAGATCCTAATCTCCGGCGCGTCCCTGGATTATCAGGCCACCAGCGCATGGCACAACCTGGTGCGCTATGGTGTTACGCGTAAACGGGAACAGTTGTTCCAGTTCTCTCCTGTCGGCACTCCGATTACGAGCTTTGGCTTCACGACCTACTACGGCCGTCCGGTGACGATCACCGGAGCGAATGGATATTCGGTGAGCGGCCAGGCGGCGATGGATTTCGGTCTCCCCTATCCCACACGTTCTGACCAGGTGAGCAACCGCGACCAGCTTTACTATCAGACCGACTATCGTTTCTCGCCACACCTGGCGGTCCTGGGCGCCTTCCGTTATGAAGACGAGCGCGGCATCTACAAGAACTCAGCCTACGGAACGTTCAATAAGGCGGATCGTGGCAACTATGGCTACACCCTGCAGATGCAGGGTGACTTTGCCAGCCGTGTCTTCTACTCCCTCGGCGGAGAGATTGAGAAGAACGCGCTCTTCGGCCTTGAAGGCGT
>JAEKKE010000692.1 GCA_019510535.1 Acidobacteriota bacterium | reverse complement strand
AGCCAGATGGAGGCCGATCGGCCTCTGACGGACCTGTTGACCGCGGACTACACCTTTCTCAATCAGCGGTTGGCGGAGTTCTACGGCATTCCCGGCGTCTATGGCGACGCGTTCCGGAAGATTTCGTATCCGTCCGACAATCCGCGCCGTGGTATTTTGGGTCAGGGCAGCGTTTTGGCCGTCTCGACCTATACCTTCCACACGCGCACCTCTCCGACGCTGCGGGGCAAGTATATCCTCGAGCTTCTGGGTGCGCCGCCGCCGCCGCCGCCGCCGTCTGTTCCGGCTCTGGATGTGACGCCGGCAACCGCGGGTGGCAAGACCCTTACGGTTCGTCAGCAGATGGAAATGCATCGCAAGAGTCCGGTGTGCGCCAGCTGCCACGTCGGCATGGATCCTCTCGGCTTCGCGCTCGAGAATTTCGATGCCGTCGGCAAGTGGCGGACGGTCGATATCGACGGCACCCCGATCGATGCGTCCGCTTCGCTTCCGGATGGCACGAAGTTCACCGGTTCGGCAGACATGCGTAACCTGCTGCTGATCCGTCGCGAGGAATTCGTCGGCGCATTCGTCAACAATCTGTTGACCTATGCTCTCGGCCGAGGCACCGAGTATTACGACATGCCGTCGGAACGGGCGATCATGCGTCAGGCGGCTGCAAACGACTATCGTTGGTCGTCGCTTATTCTGGGTGTTGTTAAAAGCATGCCGTTCCAGGAGAGAATGTCTGCTCCCCTGATCACGGCGGAAAATCTTCCAGGAAGGAACCCTGGTCATGATAATTAGGAAGCTACATCTTGGTCGCCGCACGTTCTTGCGGGGAGCTGGCGCAGCAGTTGCGCTGCCGTTCTTGGACAGCATGGTCCCGGCTTTGGCCGCGACGCCTGGTCCGGTTATTCGTGCAGGCGGGTTTTATATCCCGAACGGCGTAATCCCGCCGTCTTGGGAGCCAGCCGGCAAGGGCGGCAAGAACTTTGAGTTCTCGCCGATCCTCAAGCCGCTTGAGAGGCATCGCGAGCATGTGCTGGTTTTGAGCCGTCTGAACAGTGAGCCTGCGAAGGCCATTCTGGGCGAAGGGCAGGGTGACCATTCCCGCGGTCCTGGCTC
>JAEKKE010000240.1 GCA_019510535.1 Acidobacteriota bacterium | reverse complement strand
GATCACCATGTCCCGCTTTGCCGTCTTCCGCCGAAGCTAAAGGTCGTCAACCCACTTGAGCGCGACCCCTCGCCAAACGGAAGGCATCCTGGCCAAAGATTTTCGAGAAACGTTTACTTGAGTATGGTCTTACCCGGGGGTGGTAGTGGCGGTACCTCAGTGGCCCCTGCCGAAGCCAAAGTGGTATGCCCACTTGGGCTCGAGCCCTTACCAAGCGAAAGGCATGCTGTTTCGAAAGTTTTCGAAAAAACGTTTACTTCAACGTTGACAATCGCTCCAAATTCGGCCTACAGTGCCACCACTATTGTGTAACTCGCTATTGCATTTGCGTATTACGCAATCTTCCCGGGGTAGCACATAGCACTGTACGAATTACTGGAGGCTACAATGCGGATTTCAAAAGCAGTATTGCGGATACTTGCGGTTGCCCTCGTATTTGCAGGCGCTTCCGCAGTTTCAGCAAACGCTCAAAATATCTTCGGCTCGATCGTCGGGACAATAAGCGATCAGTCGGGGGCCGTGCTTCCGAACGCGGCCATCACTGTCACCAATATTGCCACCGGCGACAAGCGCAGCATCACCAGCGATGGCCAGGGCAATTACCAGGTACTCTCGCTGAAGCGCGGTGAATACTCGATCGACATCGAGGCCGCCGGCTTTAAACATTTCTCGCGCAGCCCCATTGACTTGGTTGTGTACCAGGTGGCTCGCGTCGACGTCGCCATGTCCGTCGGCGACCAGAACCAGACAGTGACGGTGACCGATGCGCCGCCCATCATGCAGACCGACAGCGCATCACTCGGCCAAGTTATCGGAGGCACCGCTGTACGCGATCTGCCTCTCAACGGCCGCAACGTGCTGGCGCTGGTGGCGTTGGTGCCGGGCGTTGTGCCGCAGGGTGCGTCCAATATGAACCTGAGCGGACAGAATGTCTTCGCGGCCGGCAACTACCAGATCGGCGGCGGCAACTCCAACCAGGGATCGGTCCTGGTGGACGGCGTCTCAGTGAATACGTCCTATGGCAATGCCGTCGAGTTGGTGATGGACCAGGACAGCATTCAGGAATTCAATGTCCAGACGCACAACAACACCGCGGAGTTCGGCAAGTACACCGGCGGCGTAATCAACATGAGCACTAAGTCCGGCACCAATGCCTTCCACGGAACGGCGTATGAGTACCTGCGAAATACGGTGCTCAACGCCAATAGCTTTTTCGCAAAGAGAAATAACTCCGGAAAACAGGCATGGCACCAGAATCAGTTCGGCGCCAATCTTGGCGGACCGCTGATGAAGAACAAGCTCTTCTTCTTCGGTGATTACCAGGGCTACCGGCAGACCAACGGCCAACTGGTTAACGTCACCGTCCCCACCCTGGCGGAGTTGAAGGGTGATTTCTCCGGCATCAGTGCTGCAATCTATGATCCGCTAACGACATGCGGGGTTACGCTGAGGAACGGCACAGTCAATCCACCGTGTACAGCGGCCCAGAACGCTGGGACGGCTCCTACGCGGCAACAGTTCTCCTACAACGGCAGACCGAATGTCATCCCACCGAGCAGAATGAACGGGGTTGCCAAAAACCTGATCGCATTTCCCATCTATGGGGAACCGAACGTGCCAGGAACACCGTCCGCCCAAGGGCCATTGAACAACTTTTCGCGACTGGCCACGGCCGGCGGTATCAATGACCAGTACACGATCCGCGGCGATCAAAACCTCAGCGCCAAACAGACAATGTTTGAGCGCTATACCGCATGGAGCTCGAAGAACATCGACCCCCAGCCGTTCCCCAACAATAACCTGTATTACATTGCTCTGGCGCCGGAGGTCTTTACCACCAAACAGATCGTATTCGGAGACACGTACGTCTTCAGCCCCAAGTCGGTGGCCGATGTGCGCCTCGGATATCTACGGTGGAACTACAACCGCATTCCAACCAACTTTGGCATCAACGAAGCCACGGCCTTCGGCTGGCCGTCCTATATGAATTTCGGCTCGATGAATAACCTGCCGAAGTCCACCTCGGTACCGATGATAAGCACTGGAGGGCCCATCAGCTATTACGAGGGCTCTGCGGGATACATCTTCTCGATCAACAACAACTACTCAATCGCATCGACCTATCAGCGGATATGGAACCGGCACACGTTCAAGTTCGGCATTGATCTGCGCCGGCTGGAAATGAACTACTTCCAGAACAACAATCCGGGTGGCATCTTTACTTTCGACAACATCTTTACCTCGCAGAGCACAGGATCGCCGGGAGCGACCGGAAACCCGCTCGCCTCCTTTGAGTTGGGATACGTATCGACCAATACCGGACAGACAGTGCAGATTGCGCCGCCTACCTATCAGACCCTCTACTACCAGGGCTACTTTGCACAGGACACCTGGCAGTTGACCAATAAGCTGACCGCAACCCTCGGGCTGCGCTACGAGGTACCGGGGACCTTCCGCTCGCGGCGCGGTTGGGCCAACACCTTCAACCCCACCGAGATCAACCCCCTGGTAAACGTGCCGGGCGCCTACGACCTGGTGAGCTCGCCGCAGCATCCCGCGGCCGGCGTCTACAACGAGAACTGGACGGACTGGGCGCCTCGCGTCGGCGTTGCTTATCGCGTCACCAACAACAACGTCATCTGGGCGGCATTCGGCAAGTTCTTTGTCCCAGCAGACCTGCAGTTCCCCAGCGCACCGCTGCAGGCGGGCGTCAACTTCCTGAACAACCTGATGGTCAATACAGTTGACGGCCAGCAGACACCGTGGGACACGCTGGACAATCCATATCCGAGCGGGCTGCAGGGCCCGCCGCACCGGAACCCGAACTACCAGCAGGTGCTGCTGGGCGGCAATGCACAGGCCCTCTATGCCAATGAGCCGAACGGCTACACGTATCAGTGGAACCTCTCTGTCGAGCATCAGTTCCCGCTTGGTCTCGCGTTGACTGCAGCGTATGCCGGCCTGCGCGGCGAGAATCTGCCGATCAGCCTCCCCATCAATCCATTGCCGGACAGCGTTGTCGCGCAGGCAGCTGCCGATCCTGACTGTTCATCGGGCAATATCGGAAACTGCTTCCTGAACGCGAAGGTAACTAATCCTTTTTACCCGACCATTACCCAGGGAACTCTGAAGAATTCCACAGTAACCAAGAACCAGTTGCTGCGCCCATTCCCGCATTACGGCAGCATCTCCAACAGCGGTCACTACGCCGGCCTCAGCAACTATCATTCACTCGAGGTGAAACTGCAGAAGCGCATGGCCAGTGGCGGGCAACTGCTCGGATCGTACACCTTCTCCAAGCTGCTGACCAACGCCGAGTACCTCACTTCATGGCTGGACGCAACCGGGTCGGCAGGGTACTCGGACTACAACAACCTTCCAGGCGAGTATGCGCTGTCGAGCTTTGACGCCCGGCAGCGTCTCGTAGTCAGTTATGTCTATCCGCTGCCAATCGGAAAAGGCCAACGGTTCCTGTCTAATCTCCCCGGAATCGCCAACGGATTGCTCGGCGGATGGGGTGTGGAGGGCATTACTACCTTCCAGAAGGGACTTCCGCTCGCCCTCACAAATGCCACCAACACGCTCTCAACCTACGCGTTCCTGGGATCGATGCGTCCGATGTACGTCCCCAGTGCGAATGGTTGCAATGGGACCAAGACGACCAGCGGATCGGCATATGAGCGTCTGGGAGGAAACGGGGCAAAGACGAACTACTTCAACACAGCCTGTTTCGTGCAGCAAAGTGTCAGCAATCCGTACATCTTCAATCGCTTCCAATACGGCAACGAGTCGCGTACCGATAGCACGCTGCGAGGCCCGGGCCAGGCCAACTGGGATATGTCTGTCTACAAGGACATCTCCATCAGCGAGAATGTGAAATTCAACTTCCGCGTGGAGGCATTCAATATCTTCAACCGCGTGCAGTTCGGCAATCCGAATACATCGGTTGGCAATACTCTCTTCGGCAATATCACAACCCAGCTGAACAATCCCAGGGCACTCCAGGTGTCCGGACGATTTTTGTTCTAGCTGCAACTTCGGCAACCGTGCAAAGCCCTATCGCAAATCCTTTGTGACGGGGCTTTGCTCTTTAGGCAATAGAACTCAACCGCCCTGAGCAGTGTGCGAAGAAACGAAAAGCTTGACGGCTGCTCCTACATCGGTTGTATATTTTCCCGATTTCAAACCAGCATCGTGAGGAGTCGTCGAACGTGAACATTTTCAGAAGAGCCAAGCTCTCATTAGAGAAAACGTTTCCTCGAGAAAATTCCACCTGCCTTCCCCTTTTATTCATTGCGTTGACTTTGTTATCTGCCGCCAGCGCATTTGGACAAACGGCTGGCGTAGTCTCTGGCCACATTAGTGACAGCACCAACGCAGCCGTACCAGACACGAAGATCGTCCTCCGTAGCACGTCGACCGGGACTACACGTGAGACAACGTCTACCAGCACGGGTGACTACACCTTTTCGGAAGTGCCTGTCGGGCCTTACACTCTCAACTTCAGTCGCGAGGGCTTCAAGACCACCACGGCGATCAACGAGCTCCCGTTGAATGGCCGCAACTACCTCAGCCTGGTAGCACTGTCGTCCAACGTGAATACGCTATCGCCCTCTTCGGGACAGGCCGGCAGCCGACTTGGCGGCGACCGCGCGACGCAGGCCCTGGCAGTAGGCGGACAGCGCATTATGTTCGACTACTACACGCTCGACGGCATTCTCAACACTGATCCGGACTTCAATACCTATATCGCCCTGCCCTCCATCGACGGCATTCAGGAATTCAAGACGCAGACCGGCGTTTACTCTGCCGAATATGGACATCAGGCATCGCAGGTCAACGTTGTAAGCAAGAGCGGCACGAATGCATTTCATGGATCCGCATACGAGTTCATCCGTAACAACTACGTCGATGCGTTGCCGTACTACTTCACCTACAATCCCACAGCGCCTACCGTGAACCCTTTCAAGTGGAACGATTACGGTTTTGTGTTTGACGGCCCGGTACGCATTCCGAAAGTCTTCAACGGCAAGGACAAGTTCTTCTTCATGGTCGACGATGAATGGAGGCGAATCCGCTCCAATGGGACGGCCACGGCAACCGTTCCCACTGCGGTGCAACAGAATGGCGACTTCTCAACGTATGCGACCAGGATCTACGATCCCGCCACGGGAACGTCGACAGGTATGAACAAGCAGCAGTTTTCCTGCAACGGTGTGCCGAACATTATCTGCGCAAGCCGCATTAACGATGTATCGAAGCGGCTATTGAAGTACTATGCCGTGGGACCGACGCCAAGCACAGGAAATCCTAATTACCGTTACGCAACCAACAGCCCTCAGAATCGCCAGTCCTTTACCGCTCGCGGTGACTATTACATGTCGACCCGTTCCCAGTTCGCCTTCCGTTTTAGCCAGGGC
>JAEKKE010000691.1 GCA_019510535.1 Acidobacteriota bacterium | reverse complement strand
GTATTCCGGAGAGACATTCAGTGGCGTTTTCATTGCGGAAAACGCCCATGGATGCGGAAGTCCGACACCACACCCACAGGGGAAAATGCTCTATTCGATCTCGGGATGCTTGCCCCAGGAGAAACGCCGGCCAATGATTCCTTTGACGATCAGGTGGTCTGTGGCAGAAGTTGCCCCCAGACCGACCCCAAAGTTAATCTCCCATTGCGGAGAGATATTCAGGTCACTTACGGCGAAGATCTGTTGTTGCTGATTGTGCAGAATGTCGAAGGCGCCAACCCGACCATAGTCGGCATAGTACTCAACACCACCGCTGATCGCGCGGGTGAAGTCGTAACTCGCTTTCACCCCTGGGTCAAAGCCAAGCCCCTGGTTGACGTCCGGGCCGTGCCACGTGCGCTCCAGGGCCGGGTTTACAGCAAAATACCAGCGGCCGAATGACTTATCAAGGATGGGCCGAATCTCCCAGGTCCAGGTGTCCGGTGAATACACTGCCCGTTGATATCCGATCTCGGTCGAGATGCTTACTCCGACAGGCCAATGCCAGCTATCGGGCACACGCACGCGCGGCCGAATATGATCGCCGACCCACTGCAAGCCATGGCCATCCTGCTCGCTGGTGAAGATATAGAAACCCACCTCGGACCAGTTATTGATGCCCTGCGTGATCTCGATGGTTTCGTGTTGTTGATGATTGGTCGGGTAGACGCCGTCGATCAGATACCGTTGCCCCTTCGCTGTGAAGTTGGAATGCAACTCCACCATGGTTGTCTTCGGCAATACCGTATCCGACCCGTAGACCTGAATCTCGTAGTTCCCTTGCGCATACGCCCTCGGCGCCAGCCATCCAGCCAGAGCGAAAATTACGCCCCATAACACTACATGCCCGCGACGTCCGGTCAGATCACGCATAGCGGAACACCATCATGAAGCCGAGGTCCATATGGTTCTGCTGGTGACAGTGCAGGAGTGTCGATCCGGGATTGTCGGCGACAAACTCAACAGCCGCCTCGCCACGGGCGGGCACCAGGACAGTGTCTTTCAGAATGCCTCGCGTCGCTCCAGTTCCCGAGAGACTGAGAAGCTCAAAGACATGACGATGCAGATGGAT
>JAEKKE010000239.1 GCA_019510535.1 Acidobacteriota bacterium | reverse complement strand
CAGGCTGGTATAGAACGCGCCTTCAGCGCTCAGAGCCGTAGCTCCTTTTGTTTGTCATTTCGAAGCGCTCGGGGTCCCCGGCCAGCTTGCTGGCCGGGGTGAAAAGTAGCGGAGAAATCCGCTTTCTCCCGTTTCTTTATCGGTCGCCCATTATCACGAACCTTGCTTCGGATTCATCTTGCGAGAGGTGTCACGCAGTATCTCGATCTCCCTCTCGCGGTACGGGTGACCGTCGGGATAGAAGAGATCGTGGAACCACACCGTAGGTTCACGTCCGACGTAAGGAACCTGCCAACTGTCCCACGGCAGGTTCGTCTGCATCTTGCCCTGAACCAGGCCCCAATTGATCATGCCGACATGGTGCGCTGCTGCAATCGGCAGAATGGTGTCGATGGTGGAACCGGCGCCGCGGGCCATGTACTCCGTGCAGAGAAGCGGCCGGTGCAGCTTCTCCAGGCCGGCCACCCTGCTTTCAAACTTTTCGGGCCAGGAATAGTCATGGAACGAGATGATGTCGCTCTCTGAGAGCTGAATCTTCTCCGTAGCAGACCAGTTCGCCGAATCATCCCAGGAGTCGTGTGTCCACACACCACTTGTCAGCGGCTGCTTTGGGCCCTGCGATCTTGCCCAGGTAAAGACCTGCGGCAGAAGAGCGTTCATCAACTGCGTCTTGTCTTTGAGATTGTTTGTGTATCTGCCGCCCCCTGAGTTGTCCGGCTCGTTCCAGACATCCCATGCCAGGATGCGATCGTCATTGGCAAAGGCGCCAACGATTCCCTTCACATACGCTTCGAACCGGGGCTTATTCGTCAGATCGGCGAGAGCGATCCCGGGGCTCTGTACCCAGCCGGAATTATGAATGCCGGGAATCGGCGGATGCTGCGGCCCCAGCTTTGGATCAGGATCCCAGCAGGAATCAAAGAGAACGAGCACCGGCTTGATGTGATGCCGGGCTGCGATGGTGAGAAGGTTATCGAGCCGCTGCTTGAAGCCCGCTGCGTCCTGCTGCCAGAGAAGGTCGTGCAGGAAGACCCGCATCGTATTCATACCCGCGGATTCAGCCCAGCCAAACTCCTTATCGATCTCGGTAGGGTTGTAGGTATCGCGCTGGAACATCTCCAGCTCATTGATCGCGTCGACGGGAAGAAAATTACTTCCTACGGGCCAGGGGTTGGCGCGCATGTAGGTCCACGCCTGCTCTTCTGTCCAGCGTTCACGAGGGGAGTTCGCCTGCAGAGATGTGGAACCGAAACAGAGCGCGAGCACAGCGGCCGCAAAAGATTTGCGAAGGATCACAATGATTTCCTTTCTCGGTATTGAGAAACGATCCTAGCGTGCGGCACATATCACCGGCAAACCGGTGTACTGTACCTACGGCGTCCTCGTATCCTCAGGATCTCCGCGTCTATTTCCGAGCCTTGGGCTTGCCCTTGCTCTCCAGGTTGAGCGCCACCGCAGCAAGGATCAGCCGCTTCAGCGCAGCCTCATTGATCTTCTCCCCTTCATGGATATCGATAGCCCGCCTGACATTCCCATCAAGGCTGGAGTTGAACAGGCCCGACGGATCATCCAGCGAAGCGCCCTTGGCGAAGGTCATCTTGACCACGTTCTTATAGGTCTCGCCCGTGCAGACAATACCGCCGTGGGACCAGACAGGTGTCCCCCGCCACTTCAACTCTTCCACGATCTCCGGATCTGCCTTGTGGATGATCTCGCGTACCTTCGCGAGTGTCTTTCCACGCCAGTCGCCTAGTTCGTTGATCTTCGCATCGATGAGTGCAGCAGTAGATTCCATGGGACAACCCCTTTCCGTTAGAGCATTCCCTGTTGCTGGGTATCCCGGAAGGGTGTGCAGCGGCGTTTTCATTGCGGAAAACGCCCACAGATGCGGATGCTCTGGACTACACCTACAGGGAAAATGCTCCAGCGCCTTCAATTTTCACTGCATTCGGAGGAAACCTGCAAGACGGCAGCGTGAACCCCAAAAAAATGGGGTTGGGCGCGATGCCCAACCCCGCCAGGAACTTATATCGATCTATTCCGGCTCTGCCTCTATATGCGATTGACGGCGAGCCATCAGCGGCATGAGGAACAGGATCGACAAGACTGTAGTGACCATGCCGCCAACGACGACACGCGCCAGCGGCTGCTGGGCCTGCGCGCCGATAGCGTTCATCACCGCCGCAGGCAGCAAACCGAGCCCGGCTGACATACATGCCATCACCACCGGACGCAGCTCATCCAGACTGCCGTGCTTAAGGCCATCCTTAGGATCTTTTTCCTGGGCACGGCGCAAACCCGCCAGGAAGACCACAGCGCCCAGGGTTGTAACACCGGTCAACGATGTAAAGCCGACGGCCGCCGAGATACTGAAGGCCGTATGCGTCAGCATCAACGCCATAATGCCGCCGATGTAGCTGAATGGAAGCACCGCCAGCACGATCAGAGCGTCCAGCCAGGTCTGGAACTGCAGATAGAGCAGCACCAGGACCACCAGCAGGCTGACCGGAACAATCAGTACCAGCCGGCTTTGCTCCTTCTTCAGTGAATCGAACTCACCGGCCCAGGTGTACTCATACCCAGGCGGTAGCGTGATCTTCTGTTTCAGCTGCTGCTGCAGATCCACAATCGTGGAGGCCAGGTCGCGCTCACGTACGCTGAACTTGATGGGGATGTAGCGGCGCCCGCCCTCGCGATAGATGGTGAAGCTTCCCTGCCGGATGCCGATATTCGCCACCTGTGCCAGCGGCACATGGCTTCCATCGGGAGTCGCCAGCATGATCTTCTCCACCGCATCGGGTGTCGAACGAAACTCGGCAGGATAACGCACCGTAAGGTCGAATCTACGGTCTCCTTGAATCATCGTCGAAACCGGAGCCCCGCCGACGGCAGCCTGCACGGCCGCATTCACATCGCCCGAAGCCAGGCCATAGCGAGCCGCCCTGGTACGGTCCACTTCGATCACCAGACTTGGAGCTCCGTTCACCTTGAAGATACCGACGTCCTGCACGCCACGAACGCCGCTCATCACGCCCTGCACCTTCTCGGCGATATCGGTCAGCGTTGCCAGGTCATCGCCGAAGATCTTCAGCGAATTCTCACCCTTCACGCCGCTCATCGCCTCTTCCACGTTGTCCTGAATCGCCTGCGAGAAACCGAAGACGACGCCGGGATACTTGCTGAGCTCGTGCTGCATCTGCTCGATCAGCTTGTCCTTATTCCCGTGGACATCCTTCGGCCACTCGCTCGCCGCCTTCAGGCTGACGCCGAACTCCATGTTGTTGAAGGTGGTCACGTCGGTGCCGTCATCAGGACGTCCTATCTGGCTGACGACCTGCGTCACCTCCGCGAACTTCCCTAAATCGGCACGCACCTGATCAGAGAGCTTCGTCGCCTGCTCGAAGGAGATGTCCTGCGGCAGCGTTCCACGAATCCAGAGATTGCCTTCTTCCAGCGGAGGCATGAACTCGCCGCCGACAAATACCAGGAAGCAGACCACCGCTGCCGCCAATCCGGCAAAGGCAATCGCCCAGATCAGCTTTGCGTGCTCCAACGCCCAATCGAAGGCGAGGCCGTAGTACTTCTCCAGAAAGCGGTTCAGCCACGTACCCTGGTGCCCCAGCTCTTCTTCGTCGTGCTCTTCCACCGAGTCCTTGACAGGAGCCGTAACAAAGCTCAGCACCGGTGCAAAGACAAGAGCGAACAACAGCGCGCCCGTCAGCGCAAAGCCGTAGGTCACACTCATCGGAGCGAAGATCTTGCCGGGAACACCCTGCATGGTAAACAGCGGAATGAACGCCACCAGGATGATGAGTGTCGAGAAGAGTACGGGTCTCGCCGCATCCTGCACGCCCAGGACAATCATCTCCGCACGCCCATGCCCCGGCTCGCGCCGTGAGAAGCGGCGATAGATGCTTTCCAATACGACGATCGATGCATCCACAAGAATGCCGAAGTCGATGGCGCCGATCGAGATCAGGTTGGCCGCTCTTCCGGTAAGAGTCATCAGCGAGAACGCAAACAGCACAGCGAACGGAATCGTCGCCGCTGCAATCAGCGTGATGCGGAAGTCGCCCAGCATGAGCAGCAACACCAACGTCACCAGGATCAGGCCGGTGATGATGACGTGCTTTACCGTCTCCGTTGTAAGACCGATGAGCCGCGTGCGGTCATAGATCGTCTTGATCTGCATGCCCGGCGGCAACAGGCCTCCGGTATTCAGCTCGGCCAGCTTCTTCTTCAGGCCTTCCAGTGCCGGCAGGCTCTGCCCTTCCTTCTGCAGCAGAACGATGCCTTCGACGATATCGTTCTGGCCGTTGCGGCCTATCTTGCCCAGCCGTGGCTGATAGCCCTCTTTCACATTGGCGACATCGCGCACCAGAATCGGCGTACCGTTCTTCTGCGCGATCACCACGTTGCCGATGTCGGTCGTGTTCTTCAGCAGACCCAGCGAACGAACGTTCACGTTCTGGTCACCGAGCGACAGATAGTTTCCGCCGGCATTGGCGTTGCTGTTCTGCACTGCGGCGATCAACTGCGACAGCGTCACACCGTAGCTGAGCAGCTTATTCGGGTCGGGCTCAATCTGATACTGCCGTGTCGTGCCGCCGAAGGTGGTGATATCGATGATGCCCGGCACCTTCTTCAGCTCGCGGCGGACCAGCCAATCCTGCGT
>JAEKKE010000690.1 GCA_019510535.1 Acidobacteriota bacterium | reverse complement strand
CGACGTTTGCTCGCTTGGGTGGACCGCTTTGCGGCAGGCGGACCGGCCGGATGTACGACGCACCCGCACTGCTTCTTCGGACCCATGACCCCTGACGAATGGGCGGCCATGGGATATAAACATCTCGACCATCATCTGAATCAATTCGGCGTTTGAAGTGACCCCGAGCTCAACGGGCTCTTACGAGAACCGGGAGCATTTTTACTTTCGTTGGTGTCTATTCACATATGACTCTTAGAGAGTGGGCTGTACGTATTGTCCGCTTGACGGTCGCGGGGGGGCTGTCCCTCGTGCTGATCGCGACTTTGGCTGTGCAGATTCAGCAGCGAACTTTGCGCTGGCGTGCAGAGCGGTTGTCCGCCGATATGCACCAGATTCGCCTCTACCAGAGCACCTGGACAGATGCGCAGCGGTTGATGCACCGGTGGGGCGCGTGGAGCCACTACGACGGAAGCTGCACGGCTGAAAGCTGCAAGTACAGCATCGAAATGGACAGCCTCGCCTTTTATAACCCGCGGGTTCCACGCCATGCCTGGTTGGACTGGCTTCTCACGCACGATCGATTCAATGTCTACCAGTGGTTAGGCGGCCGCGGAGCAGCCTTCAATGCCTCCTTCACGGTTCACAATGGGACCATCTGGCGGGAGAGCACCGCGATCGGCGTCACCGTTCCTGGAAGGCGGCCGCGAAGGGAAGGCGACTTTGACCTGACTCTCTCTATTGGCGCCGAGAGCTACCAGCGACTTCACAGGACACTGGAGAACCCGTTCGTTTATAGGGGCGGCGCAGAGGATCTCGTCCAGCATCCGTACTACAAAGTGGGAAGGCCGGGGGGCTGCAAGATCAACTGCCAGATAGGAGTTGTTTACTACTCCACCCACACCCCACCAGCCGAGATCGAACGTCTGACGTCTTATAACTTTTCCTGCTTTACCCGGATTGCGCCATGCGCAGAGCTTGAAGATTTACTGCCTGCGGCCAAAGATTGGCATCTCTATAAAGACGGCGAGCTGAAACAACATCCTCCGCCGGAAAAGACCTGCGACATTCCCGTCTGGGCGCTGGCGCGGGACGCCCGCTATGTTCTGGCCGTCGAGGCTCTCTCTACGAAGG
>JAEKKE010000238.1 GCA_019510535.1 Acidobacteriota bacterium | reverse complement strand
CCAGGCTGCCGGCGCAGTTGGCCTGATACTGGGTGCTGCCGTCGCCGGTCTGCCGCCAGGCATTGCTCTGATGATCGGCCTGATCAATGCCTGCGAAGTGTTCCTTTGTGGCTGGATCGTCAGCCCGGCCGTAACGACGTTTGACGACCTCAAGGAACGCGCGCACGTTCTACGTTTCGGTATTGCCGCCATCGTTGCTCCAACCGTAATGGGCAGCATTGCTGCTATCCCGGTAGCTCCGGTCACCCACCAGAGCTTCCTGCATGTAGCCACGACCTCCGTGCTGTCGGATGCGCTTGGCATCGCCATCGTCATGCCGGTGGTTCTGTTTCTTACCAGCGGAGAGTACAGAGCCTTCAAAAAACTACGGCCTTACCTTCTGCGAACCACCCTCACTGGAAGTGCCTTTGTCGCCACGGCGGTTTACACCTTCTGGCAGAATCAGAATCCGCTTCTCTATATCGTTTTCCCTCCCATGGTGATCATGGTGCTGGCCATGGGCCTGGAAGGCGCCACCTTCTCCGGGGTGGTGCTCACGATCGTGGCCACCACCGCAACTAACCTGCATCACGGCCCACTCTGGCTGGCAGTCAATGCCAGCGCCGAGCATCGCATGGTGCTATTACAGCTCTTTCTTATCGTGAGTGCGGCAACAGCGCTCCCGATAGGCGCGCTGCTGGATGAGCGCCGCCGGGAAGCCCGGGCTGCCGAAGAAGCGCGTTCCATCTACCAGACACTGCTGCAGAATGCCGAGGACACCATCATCCTCTCGTCCTTCGATGGAACACGGCGATACATCTCTCCTGCGATCAAGACACTCACCGGCTGGACCCCGGCGGAGTTTCTCGCGATGGATCGGATGCAGACCTTCCATCCAGACGATCGCGACATGGCCCGCCTGGTGATGGAGAGCATGGCCGGCGGCAAGCGTCAGCATGTCATCCGTTACCGCATCGCGCAGAAAGAGGGAGGCTATCGGTGGGTGGAAGCGGTCGCCCGTGCCTACTTCGACGAGACATCAGACACGGTTCTCGGTTATGTCGGCACCATCCGCGATATTTCCTCGCTAAAACAAACCGAAGAGATATGGCAGATGGAACGCGAGACATTGACGCGCGAAAAACTGGCCATGGCCAGGCTGGCCAATACGGATGCCTTGACCGTTCTGCCCAATCGCCGGGCCTTCGACGATGCTCTGCTGCGACAGCTAAGCCGTGCCGCGGCCGTCTCCGTCATGATGATCGACGTCGATTTTTTCAAGGCCTACAACGATCTGTATGGCCATCAGGCAGGAGATGACTGTCTACGGCAGATTGCACAGGCGCTGCAGAACAAGGTCGGACGCGGAGGCGATGTCGTTGCCCGCCTGGGCGGCGAAGAGTTCGGCGTATTGCTTCCAGGCGCGGATGCAGGGGGTGCCCGCCGCGTTGCGGAATCCATGCTGAACGCGATCTGGGAGCTGGATATTCCTCACCAGAGTTCACCGATCGGACGCATCACTATCAGCATCGGCATCGCCAATTGGGCCGATATCCGCGAACATGACACCGCGCTCCTGATTCAACAGGCCGATCGTGCCCTTTATGTCAGCAAGCGTGCCGGTAAAAACCAGGTGACCATCGCCGGCACGATGCCTGTGGCGGTTTAGGCGGGCAATACATCTTCTTTTGTCATTTCGCAGCGTTTGGGGTGAAGGGTAGCGGAGAAATCTGCTTTTCTACGGATTCGTCCCAGTCTGGGTGCCCACCCTCACAACGTTAGGGTGGGCCTGGAAGCCACAAATCTCTATTTGAAAAACGGATCGAGCTCCGCTCGATACCCCCACATAAGCTCCGCGTATGTGGGGCACCCGACAACAAAGCAGACGTCTCCGCTGACAAAACAAGAAATTACGCGAACGTCTCTTCCCGAAGCACCTGCGTGTACGCCGGCAGCGTGAGGAACTCCGGGAACTTTTCTGCCCGGACAAGGTCCCGCATCAGCACTGCCGCCTTGGCATAGGACTCGCTCCGCTCCGTATCCAGTGTCGGCTTCAGCTTCTCGAGTTCTTCCTCGATGGTCTGCTCGACGAGCTCCGCCGTCACAGCACGGCTATCGTTCAGCTTTGCGTGATGGTGGATCCACTGCCAGAGCTGCGCACGCGAGATCTCTGCCGTCGCCGCATCTTCCATCAGGTTGAAGAGCGGCACGCAGCCGATGCCGCGCAGCCACGCCTCCACATATCCCAAGCCGACGGCCACGTTCTGGCGCAGGCCCGCTTCTGTGATCTCTCCTGTCGGAATCTCCAGCAGATCGGCAGCGGTCGCGGTGTACTCCGGCAACTGCTTCGCAATCTGATTCGGCTGCGGCATGATGCGGTTGAAGACCTCAAGCGCTACCGGCACCAGGCCGGGATGCGCCACCCAGGTACCGTCGTGTCCGTCTGTCGCCTCGCGCTCCTTGTCGGCGCGCACTTGCGTCAGGGCCTTCTCATTCGCGACCGGGTCTGACTTGATCGGAATATAGGCCGACATGCCACCCATGGCATGAATCTGGCGGCGATGGCAGGTCTTGATGCATAGCTTCGAGTAGCTGCGCATGAAGTGCGTCGTCATCGTCACTTGGCCGCGGTCCGGCAACACCACGCTGGTGTCGGCGGCGAGCTTCTTGATGAACGAGAAGATGTAGTCCCAGCGGCCGCAGTTCAAGCCGGCCGAGTGGTCGCGCAGCTCATAGAGAATCTCGTCCATCTCGAAGCTCGCGAGAATGGTCTCGATCAGCACCGTCGCACGGATGGTGCCCTGCGGAACGCCCAGCAGATCCTGCGCCTTCACGAAGATCTCGTTCCAGAGCCGCGCCTCCAGATGCGACTCCATCTTCGGCAGGTAGAAATACGGCCCGCTGCCGCGCGCAACCAGCTCCTTGGCGTTGTGGTAGAAGTACAGACCGAAGTCGAAGATCGAGCCCGACATCGGCTCGCCATCCACGACGATGTGCCGCTCCTCCATATGCCATCCACGCGCGCGAACGAAAAGCACTGCCGTCTGCTCATTGAGCTTGTAGCTCTTGCCGGTCTTCGCATCCTCGAAGGTGATGGTGCGGCGGATCGCGTCCCGCAGGTTTGCCTGGCCCTCGAGCAGGTTGTTCCACAGCGGCGTGGACGAGTCCTCAAAATCGGCCATGAAGACCTTCGCGCCGGAGTTCAGCGCGTTGATGATCATCTTCCGGTCGACCGGTCCAGTGATCTCCACGCGGCGGTCCTGGATATCGGCGGGGATCGGAGCGCAGCGCCAGTCTCCCATGCGGATATGGGCGGTCTCGTGCAGAAAGTCGGGCTTCTCTCCGGCATCCAGACGAGCCTGGCGCACAATGCGTGCCGCCAGCAACTCCTTACGACGCGGATTGAAGGCGCGGTGCAGCTCAACCACGAAGTTAAGTGCTTCAGGGGTGAGGATTTCGGCGTGAGCGGCAGAGACGGGAGCGTTGATCGTGACACCGGCGATGTTCAGACTCATGACTTGGATATAGTACTTCCCCACGGAATATCATGCAGAGCGAAGGAGACTCGATGGATCGGCGTGAGTTTGTGACAGGTGCAGGACTGGCTCTGGCAGCCGGTATGGCGCGCGGAGAGACGACAGGAGCCCAACCCATCACCGGAGTCCGGCAGCAGTGGATCGCGATGGTGGAAAAGACCGCCGGTCCCGTACTCACCGCTCTGAGCCAGCGCCGCTTGAAACAGGTGATGCCGGTCGAATGCAAGCCGGGCCAGGAGGAGTCGCGCCGTCTTTGCACCTACCTTGAGGCGCTTGGACGCACCCTTTGCGGCATCAGCCCATGGGTCGAGAGCGGCGACTCAGGAAAATACGCCGAGCTGGCGCGGGAAGCCATTGCCGCCGGCGTCGACCCCACTTCCCCCGACTACATGCCCTTCGGCTCCATCGCACAGACGCTGGTGGATGCCGCGTTCCTCGGCCTTGGCATTCTGCGTGCGCCAAGGGAGCTGAACCAGAAGCTTCCCGAGAAGACGAAGCAACTGCTGATCAAAGGACTGCAACAGACGCGCACGCAGAAAGCGGGCATGAGTAACTGGCTGCTCTTCGCAGCGACCGTTGAAGCCGCGATTGAGGCCCTGGGCGGCTCATGGGAGAAGGCGCCCGTAGAGCTGGCGCTCGCAAAACACAAGGAGTGGTATCTCGGTGACGGCGTCTATGGCGACGGCCCCCACTTCCACGCCGACTATTACGACAGCTTCGTCATTCATCCCTTCATGCTGGCCGTTCTGGAAAGCCCCGTTGGTAAGGTCGGTGTTGGGCCAGAACTCGCCGAGATTGAGCCGAAGCGCGCCACCCGCTACGCTGCTATTCAGGAACGGATGATCGCCCGTGACGGCACCTGGCCGGTCGTGGGCAGGTCCATCGCGTATCGTTGCGGAGCCTTCCATCTTCTTGCCGACATGGCGCTTCGGCAACAGCTCCCGGAGCACGTAGCTCCCGCCCAGGTGCGCGGCGCGCTCACGGCCGCCATGCAGGCCTCTCTGGGTGCTCGCGGCACCTATGACTCCAACGGCTGGCTCACGATCGGTCTGGCGGGACATCAGCCATCACTGGGAGAGCCCTACATCTCAACCGGCAGCCTGTATCTGTGCCTGGAGGCCTTTCTGCCACTCGGCCTGCCCGCAGATGCGCCGTTCTGGAAGGATGCT
>JAEKKE010000237.1 GCA_019510535.1 Acidobacteriota bacterium | reverse complement strand
GTCGCCTGTCCGGCCACAATATATGGATCGTCGTACGGCGGCACCATCGTGTACCCATGCTCAGCCTCGAGCTGCTCGGCCTTCTCCTTGCGCTCTTTGCTGGCGGGACCGACCAGCACTACCTCTGCACCCAGAGCAAGCGTCGCCTCGCGCTTCACGATCGGAGCGTTCTCCGGCATAACGATGACAGCCTTCGATCCCAACTCCCGCCCGGCATAGGCCACACCCTGGGCATGGTTGCCGCTGGAGTAGGTGATGACGCCGCGACTCAAAGCATCCTTGTCCAAGGATGCAACCTTGTTGAAGGCGCCGCGCAGCTTGAAGCTGCCAATGGGCTGCTCACTTTCGGCCTTGATCCAGACCTCGTAGGGAAGTTTGGACGCGGCTTCGCCCTCGAGCTTGTACAGCCCGGTCCGTACCGCTACCCCGGCAATACGCTTCTGCGCCGCCTCAATCTCCGTCAGCCCGATCAACTCCGTCGCGATCATCGTTCTCGTTTCCTCTCTTCAGAGTCTACTGCTCCGCCCTACGCATCATCCTGGCGATAAAATTCACCAGCCGCCACGCGTCTGCCGCGCCGGGTGACTTCCCCATCTCTACATGCGAGATCAACGGACTCACCAGAGCGCCCCCCAGCATCTGGGGACGTAGCCCCTGCGCCAGCCGTAGTGTCTCTGCTGAGGGGATTACATTGTCCGCCTCCCCATGCAGCAGAAAGACCGGTACACCGACAGCCTGCAGATTGCCGTCCGGCGAGACTGCCTCCATCTCGCGGGCATGTTTCGTCTCGTTCGCCGCAAGCAGGGTGACTGTCCGCGCATCAGCCGTCTTCATTAGTTGCGCTATGGCCACGCGCTGTGCGGGTGTCAACCTCTGCAGTGCTTTCTGCTCCCCCGCCCCGTCCTCATAGAGATGCTCTTTCAGAACAGAACCCAACGCGACCCGGTCTGTTGCCGAGGCAAAATCCTCCAGGTGTTCGTACTCCATCACCAGTGGTCCATACTCGTGTGCCGCCAGGATCTGTACCGATCCATCGGGGCGAATGTCCTGCCCTGTACGGTAGTACCGCGCCACACGCTGCATATTGGCCTGCGAGCCAACGGCGAAGACCATCTTCATCTGCGCTGCATACGCAGGCTGTTCCGCTGCCAGCAATGCAAGCCCGCCCGAGAAACTCAGACCCAGCACGCTCACCTTGCCACCGGTCTGTTGCGCAAACCACCGCGTACTCTCACCAATCGCCGACACGCTCTCCGGACCGATGCGATAGTCAGCAATCGCCGGAAGCTCCGGAGTCAACACCTGTAGCCCGCAGCTCGCCATCGCCGAGGCGAAGAGCTCCAGCCGCGGCTCATTCATCCCGAGGTGATGGACTCCGTGCACAATCACCATGCCCGGCGCATGACTCATCCCTGCCGGTGAATACAGCCGGCCGCGCAACGTGCCACTCGCCGTGGGGATTGCAACATCCTGCGTCAGAACATTTGAATCCGTCACGGCACGTACCGGTAGCGGAATCGGCTCATGACTGAGCGTCTTCAACACCGCCACTGCCTGCAACCGAGCCTTCACCCAGGGCCAGCACGCAAGCACCCCAACAAAGAGAAGCGCCAACACTCCCAAAGCAACGCGCGAACGTTTCGTCACACCACCATTCAACAGTTCATCGCGTTCTTATTCAATGATTCAATTCTTCCCTTATTCAATTACGAAGTAACTTCCTTCACATAGAGCTGATGCTCCACACGCGGCGGAGCTTCGCCTCTATGCAGCTCCCAGAGGCGATCACGGACCTTCGCATCGGCTGCGGTCATCCTCTCCCGAGCCCGCAGGTGATCGAGCCAGCTCTCCATGACGAAGGTCTCTTCCATGCGTTCCGGGTTGGCAGCATCACGAAAGACTCCCCAGCGGATGGCCCCCGTCCTCAACCGCACATTTTCCATCTTGTGGATCAAGCGGGTGAACTCGGCGTAGTTTTCGGGAGAGACAAAGTATTCGATCACGATGCGCACCGGCCCATCCTCGAGCTCCGGCTGGATCACAAGTTCCCGTGCCGGCCGACGCCATACGTACGGCCCAAGATCGGGCAGCTTGCCCTGCAGAATATGGAATCGAAGTGCAAACGGCAGCGTCACAGCCAGGCCAATCGCACTGGCTGTCATCGCAACGGGGACCGAGCTATGCTCCGCCACATATCCCCACACAGCACTGCCCAGCGCCAGTCCGCCCTGAAAGACCGTGAGATAGGCTCCCAGCGCGCGCGCCTGCACCCAGGCAGGCGAGACCAGTTGCACGCTGGTATTCAGCGTGCTCATGGTGGAGGTCCAGCAGAAACCGCCGACCAGCAATACGGCGATCGCTACCGCTGGAATCGGCACCCAGGCCAGCGCCAGCAGAATGGCAATATAGACCACCGAAGTGACACGCAGGATGGCGTCTGCATCGAACCGTGCCCGGATGCGTGGCAGCATCACCGCACCGACTACAGCCCCAGCGCCCAAAGCCCCATTCAACAGGCCATATCCCATCGCTCCCTGTTTCAGCTCGCGGGCGGCAATCGCTGCCAACAGTGCCCAGACCGCGCTGACAAAGAAGGTAAAGAGGAAGGCGCGTATCAGGCTTGCCTGCAGCTCCGGAGCGAAGCGTAGATACCGCAGACCACTGCGGACGGAGCCCGCCATGCGCTCCGCCGGCAGCGCACTCTTGAATAGCGGCTTACGCTTCCACCGCCATAGCACCCAGATCACCGCTGCAAACGAGGCTGAAGTCAGAGCAAAGACCCATCCCGCTCCGGTAGAAGCCTTCACAAACGCCGCCACCATCAATCCGCCCAGCGCCGGCCCCAGGGCACGCGCCAGGTTATTGCTGACCGAGTTCAAGCTTACGGCGTCGGGAATCTGTTCGCGCGGCACCAGCTCCGGCACAATCGCCTGCCATGCCGGATTGTTCATTGCGGCGCCGATATTCATTAGAAAAGTAAGAACCAGCAGTTGATACGGCCCCACAACACCGGCAAAGGTCAGCACCGTCAACAGCCCGACCGTCACCAGCATCCAGCTCTGCCAGAAGATCAGGAGCCTGCGCCGCTCAAAGACATCGGCAGTGGCGCCCGCCAGCAACCCCAGCAGCAAAACCGGAAGGCTGGCAGCGGTCTGCATCAGAGCGATGAGCAGGGGCGAGCCGGCCGAGAGCACCGTCATTAGCCACGTACCCGCCGTGTCCTGCATCCAGGTCCCCAGATTGCTGACCGTAGAGGCGATCCAGCGGTCGCGAAATAGCGGAATCTGTAGTGGCCCAAAGCCGTGCTCGGGCCTCTTCGGGCTCTCCGCAATAATCTCCTGCGTCTCCAAAGGTCTCTCCTCTCTCTTTGATGCGCCTCATTACGAAAAGCACGCAAGTGCCTTCCGGTGCAACAGTTGCCGCTGAGAAAGCTGGCGTTACCGATGGTTACGGGCGTACCCTGTTCGCAATGGCTTTTCTGCGTTATCTCATTGCTTTGCTGGCAGTAGGTGGCATGGTGGTCTCAGGATTGGCGCTTCGTGTCCATCTCCAGGACCCCAACGCCGCTCCACCCTGTGCCGTAACAGAAAAGTGGGACTGCGGAGCCGTCAATCACTCCCGCTTTGCCGTATTTCCCGCCGCATCCTTCGGAGAGGACCCGCGTCACGGGAAACACATTCCAGTCGCGGTTCTCGGCCTGGGCGGCTACCTCCTCATCGCCGTTCTCGCTCTTACCAAGCTCGATTTCTTTGCCTTCGAAGCCGCTCAAATCGGCCTGTTCTTCGCTGGTATCCTCAGCTATCTCGAAGCCTTTGTGCTCGAAAAATGGTGCATCTACTGCGTCTGGTCTCAGACCATCATCGCCGTCATCACGGTCGTAGCAGCCATCAACTACCTGGTCGTCCGCAACCGGCGCAAACTCATCTATTAGCAACGTCGTCGCCCAAAGTAGAAAAGCCCGGAGCGATCCGGGCTTTTCTACTTTCTAAGGGGAAATCACTGCTTCGCGAGCACACCAATCCCATCCAGCTCCTGCAATTCGTTCTCCGGCAATACCAGTTCCGCCGCCGCCAGGTTCTCCCGCAGATGCTCTACCGATGAGGTTCCCGGAATCAGCAGAATGTTCGGCGAGCGATGCAGCAGCCATGCCAGAGCCACCTGCATCGGTGTCGCCTTCAGCCTTGCCGCGACCTCCGATAGCGTCGAAGATTGCAGCGGCGTAAATCCACCCAGCGGGAAGAACGGCACATAGGCAATTCCCTTCGCTGCCAAATCATCGATCAACTCATCATCCTCGCGCGATGCCAGATTGTACTGGTTCTGCACGCCCACAACCGGAGCAATGGTCAGCGCTTCTTCGACCTGCTTCGCGGTCACATTGCTCAATCCAAGGTGCCGGATCAGGCCTTGCTGCTGCAGCTTTGCCAGAGCCTCAAAGCGCTCGGCGATAGAACCTTCGGTCGGCGAACTCACGCCGCCCCACACACGCAGGTTCACGACATCGAGCATATCGACACCGAGATTGCGCAGATTGTCGTGGACGCCCTGCACCAGCTCCGCGGGCTCCTGTGCCGGCAGCCACTCGCCCGCCGGTCCGCGCCTACCGCCAACCTTCGTCACGATCGTCAGCCCGCTGTAGGGATGCAGCGCTTCGCGCAGGATCTGGTTGGTGACATGAGGACCGTA
>JAEKKE010000236.1 GCA_019510535.1 Acidobacteriota bacterium | reverse complement strand
TGTGTAAGGCGAGCGCGCTGTAAAGCTAGTTGAATCGTTCAATGGTTGAATAGTTGAATGGTTAGGTGCATTGAGTGCCCGTACACTTGGGTACCCCATCCATCGCATCTCGATGGGTGGGATGTTCGAGCGAAGCTCGAATCGTATTTTTTGGTTTGTCATCCCGTAGGGATCTGCTTCTCAGGTTTGGCCGGTAAGAAGCATCGGTAGAGAAGCAGATTTCTCCGCTACGCTTCGAAATGACAAACGAAAGGACCATCGCTTGATCTAACGAAAACCTCCTCCATTTCCGAAATGAGCTTGCACGATTTTTCCAGAAGTGCATAATAGACAACTAAGCAGTTAAACGGAGCAGACGTTTTGAAGACCTATCTTCACAACAACGCGATGAGTGCAGACCGCAACGCAATGTTCGCGGCGACAGCGCGTGTTCTCTCTGTTGCGGCCACGCTCTGTGGTTGTTGCCGCTCTCGATAGCTTTCCCGGTCAACGGGAGTGTGAGCGCGCACGCGATGCTTCGTACTTCATACCGTTGACCACCCTCTGACAATCTGAAGCGTTTCTCTGCGGAGCCTTGTACTTCGCGAGGTCGCATCGTCTTCCGGCGTTGTGTGCGCCTTGTCGTGCGCGCAGCCCAGGAAAGGTCTTGGACCATGAAGGTCGTGGAGATGGTACGTCTGCGTCTGCCTGTTGTGGTGGTGTTGTTGTCGGCTGTGTTATTCGCTGTAAATGTTGGCGGGCAGATTGCCGTGAAGCGCCAGGGATATATTCCCTATACGGATGCGCCGATCCGTTATCTGCAGGATGAGCTGCACGACCCCGTGGCCGAGCTCGAGAAGAAGCTTGAAGCGGGAACGGTGAAGTTCGCGTATGACGATCGCCTGGGCTATCTGCCGGCGGTGCTGAAGGCGTTGCACATTCCCGAGGACTCGCAGACACTTGTCTTCTCAAAGACCAGTTTTCAGTACAAGAAGATCTCGCCCGAACATCCGCGCGCGCTCTACTTCAACGACGATGTGTATGTCGGCTTCGTGCATGACGGCAAGGCGCTGGAGATTGTCTCGTTCGATCCAAATCAAGGCGCTGCGTTTTATCTGCTCGATGCCAACAAGGCAGAGCATCCGAAGTTTGAGCGCGCCGAACTGGACTGCACGCAGTGCCACATCGCACCCGCTACACGCAATGTTCCCGGCGTGCTGGTGCGTTCGATCTATCCCTCCCCGACAGGTACGCTGGCGAACTCGACAGAGTCGTTTGTTACCGGGCAGGAGACACCGATCGCGAAGCGCTGGGGTGGATGGTATGTTACCGGCTCGGCGGGCAGCGAACGTACGATGGGTAATTCCATCATGCCGGCGGGATACGGCACCGCCAATGGACCACATGGCGATCCCGATCAAAGCCTGCAGCCGCTGGAACAGAAGTTTCTCAATGCGGATTATCTGAATCCGCAGAGCGATATCGTGGCGCATCTGGTGCTCGCGCATCAGACGCAGATGCACAACCTCATCACGCTGACGAACTACAAGACACGCATTGCTTTCTTTGAGCATGCAAAGAAGAACAACGGCGTCGAAGGTCCGCTCACACCCGAAGAGCGTGCGACGTTTGAGAAGCCGGCGGAAGAGTTGGTGCAATATCTGTTGTTTGCCAACGAAGCTCCGCTGGCCGGGCCAGTAGCGGGAAACAACAGCTTTGCGCGGACCTTCGCGGCGGAAGGATTGCGCGATCGCAAAGGGCGTTCCTTGCGCGACTTCGATCTGAAGACACGGATCTTCCGATATCCCGTCAGCTATCTCATCTACTCGGATCAGTTCGATCAGTTACCGCAAGAGGCGAAGGCTTATGTCTATCACCGCCTCTACGAGGTGCTGAGCGGAGCGGACCAATCGCCCGCATTCCAGAAGATCTCCGCGGCCGATCGCACAGCCGCGTACCAGATTCTGCTCGCGACCAAGCCACATCTACCGGAGGAGTGGCGACAGTCGGCTGCTGCAGCAGCACGGGCAGAAAGGCTATCCCGCCGAAGGGCGGGATAGCCAATGACCAATCGCCCGTATCTCTGCAGTTCATCGACAACCTTTCGCAACAGAACTTCCTTCGCAATTGAAATTCAGGAGAAGCTTGCCATGACATTCCGCAATCGAACTATCGCACTCGCTGCCGTGGTCCTCAGCAGCTCTGCCGTCTTCGCGCAGAACTCACTCGCAGGACGCTGGGACGCGGCCTTCACTCTCAATGGAACGGAGATTCCGTTTCGTCTCGACATCTCCGAAGACAGCCAGCAGATCAAAGGCACACTCTTCAACGGAGACAAGGAGACCGAGACCACAACCACAGCGAAGCGCAACAACAACGAAGTCGTACTCGACTTCGAGCATTACCTGACGACGATCTCGGCGAACGCCAACGGGGAAACGCTCACCGGCAAACTGCGTGGACGCTTTGAACGCGAGAAGTACATCGCCGACTATCCCTTCCATGCAACCCGTCATACCGATGCCACGGCAGCGGCAGCCGCGCAGGCGCCGAACATCGCGGGCAACTGGGAGATCCCGCATGAGACCGCAAAGGGAGAGAAGGCGTGGCGCTTTATCGTGAAGCAGAACGGCGCGGAAGCGCAAGCGTCGATTCTGCGTGTCGATGGCGATACCGGAGCGTTGACCGGTACATACAAGAACGGAAGCTGGCTGCTGAGCCACTTCGACGGAGCTCGTCCGCTGCTGGTCCGAGTGACACCGAAGGACGACGGCACGCTGGAGGTAAAGACCGAAGGCGCCTATACGCCAACCGAGGCGCTGATTGCGTATCGCCCTGACGTAGCGCGCAGCAAGGGTTTCGCGGAGCCCGAGAACTACAGCAAGCACACCACGGTACGGGATGTGAATGAGCGGTTCAGCTTCAAATTCCCGGATGTGAACGGCAAGCTGGTATCGAGCGACGATGCCCGCTTCAAGAACAAAGTAGTCCTCGCGATCGTGACCGGAACCTGGTGCCCGAACTGCCACGATGAAGCGCGCTACCTGGTCGAGCTCGACAAGAAGTATCGCGATAAGGGACTTGAGATCGTTGCCCTGAACTTCGAAGAGCCTGAACAGCAGGACTCGCTCGCCCGCGAGAAGGCATTCATCAACCACTACGGCGTGAAGTACACCTATCTGCTCGCCGGTGCTCCGGCGGAGATGTGGGAGAAGGTGCCGCAGGCGGTGAACCTGAACACCTGGCCTGCGACGTTGTTTGTCGGTAAGGATGGCCGCGTGCGGCTGGTTCACTCGGGCTTCGCCTCGCCCTCGAGCGGAGCCTTCAACGATCAGCTCAAACAGGAATTCACTGCGGAGATAGAAGCGCTCCTCGCAGAGAAGGACGTCAAGAACCTCGCGGACAACGGGACTGCACCGTTGACTTCGCACACGACGGCGTCGACAAACCATAACGCTTCTTACTAGACCCCTCACACCGGCAGCGGAGGCCGCGACACCTCCGCTGCCGATTTTTATGAGGAATTGAATGATTGAAGAATTGAAGGATTGAATAAGAAAGACACTGAGGCTCGCTGCGCGGAGCTTTTGCATATCGTAGGATGAGGTCGTGCGGAAGTCGGTGCTGGTGATTGGAAGTCTCAACCTGGATCTCGTTGTGCATGCGGAGCGCATTCCGCTTGCCGGTGAGACGGTTCGTGGCAGCGGATACGATTCGCTGCTGGGTGGTAAAGGCGCGAACCAGGCGGTCGCTGCGGCCAGGCTTGGAGCGCAGGTGCGCATGGCGGGCCGAGTCGGTAGCGACAGCTATGGTGGTGCATTGCTTGAGGGGCTGGATGAGGCCGAGGTGGATGTGGCCGGCGTGCAGGTGACCGACGGGTCGTCGGGACTGGCGGTCATTACTCACTCCTCCGATGGGCAGAATGCGATTGTCGTACAACCAGGCGCGAATGGTTTAGTCACAGCAGCGGATATCAGAGCGCTGGAGTTTTCGGATGCAGGTGTGGTCTTACTGCAACTTGAGATCCCGATGGATGCGGTGGTTGCTGCGGCGCAGGTTGCACACAAGGCCAGCATTGCAGTCATCCTCGATCCCGCTCCTGTTGCTCCATTGCCGGATGAATTGTTACGCGCTGTGACCTGGCTGACTCCGAACGAGACGGAGGCGGCGCAGTTGGTTGAAGGCACAATGGAACCGCAGCAAACGGCTGAGCGATTGTTGACGATGGGATGTCGCAATGTGGCGCTGAAGCTGGGCGAGCGTGGAGCGTTTCTGATGGGTGCGAATTGTGAGCCGACGCTGGTGCCTGCGTTTGCGGTGAAGGCAGTGGATACCACGGCGGCGGGAGATTGTTTCAATGGAGCGTTTGCAGCGCGGTTACTTGAGGGCGATTCTCCGGAGCGCGCAGCGCGGTATGCGAATGCTGCTGCCGCGATCTCAGTGACACGGTTGGGGGCGCAGGTGTCGATGCCTTCGAGAGACGAGATCGAGGCGTTGCTAGGACGTAGCGGCGTCTAGGCCATATCTACAGACTGAAGAAAACCCATGCACTGGGTGCCCCATCCATCGCTACTCACCCCAGCGAACAAGTTCGCCGGGGACCCCGATACGCGATGGGTGGGACATTCGAGCGAAGCTCGAATCGTCTTTTTTGTTTGTCATTTCGCAGCGTTCGGGGTCCCCGGCCAGCTTCGCTGGCTGGGGTGAA
>JAEKKE010000689.1 GCA_019510535.1 Acidobacteriota bacterium | reverse complement strand
TCCGGAGGTGCTGCGGGAGCTGTTCTCCGGAGCTCCGGCGGAGACGCGCGAGCAGGTGATCGAGCAGTATCTGCGAGCGATGCGGATTGTTGGCTCGCCAAGATATCCAGTAGACAAACAGGAAGTGGCTGCACGCGCAGGCCTTGCCTATGACCGCTCGCACGATCGTGTCGCCACCGCACGTCAGGCAATTGCGACCGTTGCCTCGGGAGACAGGACAGAACGGCTGCGGCAATTGCAAGTTCCAACGCTGGTGATTCACGGCCTGGCAGACCGCATGTGCGACGTCAGCGGAGGACGCGCCACCGCCGATGCGATCTCTGGGTCAAAGCTCGTACTGATCGAGGGCATGGGGCATAACCTTCCACCGGGACTGCAGCTGCACCTTGCCGCACAGATCACCGAGTTTGTCTGGCATGTGGAGCGCGTCTCGCTGCGGTGAGTTTAAGATTTCGTTATGCCCGCAGACATCACGATCAATCTCTGGAAGCAGCATCTCGGCACCGTCCCGGTTGACATATGGCAACAGACAGATACCACGGTGCTGATTCTGGCCGACAACGATCTGACAGAAATCTCTTCGAGCATCGGCGGCATGCAGTGTCTGCGAACGTTGGATCTTGGGCATAACCAGCTTGCATCATTACCGGAAGAGATCGGAGAGCTCGCCGGGCTCTCCGACTTTCTCTATCTTCACGACAACCGGCTGACGTCGTTGCCGGTTTCGATTGCTGCGCTTGCTCGATTGCGCTATCTGAACATCAGTGAGAATCAGCTCACGGTATTTCCCGACAGCATCTGTCGGATCTCCGGCTTGCTGGAACTACGAGTGACAGACAATCAGCTTTCGCAATTCCCGACGTCGATTGGCGGAATGACGCAACTGCGGGAGCTTCATCTGAGGAATAACCGGCTGTGCACGCTTCCCGAGGAGATTGCCGGTTGCTCGGAGCTGCGGCAGATCGATCTTCGAGGGAATCCGATTGAAGCTCTTCCGGATGCGATTGCACAACTTCCTAAATTGGAAAAGCTGGATCTGCGATGGGTGACGTTTGAAGAACCTGCATGGTTGAGTGATCTGGAAGCGCGTGGGTGTTTGGTGTATCGGTGATGTCTG
>JAEKKE010000685.1 GCA_019510535.1 Acidobacteriota bacterium | reverse complement strand
CGGTTCATCCCACGCTGCTGGTTCATCTGCCGCGTTATGGGAATCAGACCGGGCTTATTCCTGATACTCCATCAGGTCATCTGCTTTATAAGTGGCTTGCGGCTTTCAACCAGGCGAGTGCGCCTGCGTTGGCTGAGGCTGTTCCTACGCTGGCGAGTGACGACGTCGTTGCCGCGCAGATGGATCTGCGGGAGGAGACGGGCGGGTTTGCTCTTCTGTCGGCGAAAGAGGTACAGCCTGGGGTGCTGGTCTTTCGGCTTCAGAGCCAGAGGCCGCCGGCGTTTGAGGTGCTGGGGACGCTGCAGGTGCGGGCTGGGTCGAATCCGGCGAGTGTTGCTAGTTTTAGTTTGCGTGGGGTTGAGGCGACGCATCCGGGCGTGGGGGTGAAGTGACAGAAGAAGTATCGAGCTTCGCTCGATACTTCACCCCAGCGAACGAGTTCGCCGGGGATCCCGATACTCCCACATCTGCTACGCAGATATGGGGCACCCGACGTATGGGTTTCCGGATCGGTCGATACACCGTCAAGAGATATGGTGCTTCTCGGATGAAAAGGCGGTTCGCGCGGAGCGCGAATGTCCCACATAAGCTTCGCGTATGTGGGGCACCCGGCGTGCAAGCGGTAAAAGCGGGTCCTTCGCTGACGCTCAGGATGACAGGTTTGGACGATACTCCCACCCATCGGTTCACGATGGATGGGTTTCCGGATCGGTCGAGTTCGCGCGCACTCTACGTTGCCTTGCGCTGGAACGAGGTCTTCTTGGCGACGTTGCCCTTTGCTTTGAAACCGCCGGTAGCGCCGTTGCTGCCGGGCTTGGCGCCCGCAGCCTTGCCTTTCATCTTCTCAAGCATCGCCTGCAGCTTCTGCTCTTTGGGGCTAAGGCCCGTCTTCCGAACGGGTGCTTTGGGAACAAGATCATTACTCATAGGGAAGATCGTACACCGGTGTGGCAGTGATCACAGCAGCGACTTCGCCTCTCGTACTCGTGCAATCGCCTCGTCGCCGGTAGCTCCGACAGCGGAGAGGTGGCCCATCTTGCGGCCGCGGCGCGGCTTCAGCTTCTCGTAGAGATGTAGCCTCACCCCCGGAACCGCCAAGGCAGCATCAAAGCGCGGCTGAC
>JAEKKE010000089.1 GCA_019510535.1 Acidobacteriota bacterium | reverse complement strand
CAGGTACATGTCACCGGTCTTACGCTGATCCTGCTGGAAGGTCGCAATCTTCTTACCGTCAGGCGACCAGACCAGGATCGGGCTGTCGGAGTGTGTCCAGCCGGCGTTATCTGTGGCGTAGCCGTAGTCCTTTACGCCAGCGGTGGTGAGCTGTTTCTCTCCGCCAGACTTCACATCGCGAACCCACAGGTTCCAGTCGCGGATGAAGGCAGCCTGCGATCCATCGGGACTCAGTGCCTCCGGCGAACGCCGGCCTGCCGCTCCACCGGACGGCGCAATAATCGTCGTGCAGCTCCAGTCCGCCTTCTGGCAGAGGAACTTCCCGCCCTGCACTCCAATCTCCAGGGACTTGCCGTCGCTTCCCTCTTCCAGCGAGCTGAGCTGCAGCCGCGCCGCATCCACAGGCCGCTTCAGCAATCCACTGACAGAAGCCGCGACCTTCTTCGCGTCGAAGGCTGGGGACTTGACTCCCTTCGCATCGACAACGAAGAACTGTGCTCCCTCCGGGCCGACGTCGCGATACCAGAAACGGCCATCCTTCATCCACTCCACACGGTTGACCTGGTGATAGACCAGAGGATTGACGTTGTAGCTTAGCCGCTGCTCAGCAGCGGCATAATCTGCATCGGTATAGACCCGGCCCTGCTGGGCCAGAGCGAACGTGCTCAAAACGCACAGGAACGCACCAGAGTGCACGGAAAGACGCATCAGGAAACTGCCTCCAAAATGGATGCATTGAGCATACATCGACACCTACTGCCGCAGCTTCCAAAGCACCTGTCGCCAGATGCCTGTCCAAATCTCGGCATCTTTCCGGTTCAACCGAAGTCGACGCACCAGGCGGCGTGTCATCTCTTCGCCGCAGTTGGCCGGAAACTTAGCCTCATATCCGGTCGCTGTCAGGCCTTCACGAAGCACGGCTTCGAAACGGTCTACCGCAGCGCTGTCGGCAAAACCATCCTCCGGCATCACACCGCCGCTCACTCCGTCACGCGTGAGCTCCCACAGACAGACCGCCACGGACTGCCCCAGGTTCATGGAGGTGCCATGCACCTCCATCGGAATCGTCAGCAGGCCGGAGCAGTAGCTCATCTGTTCATTGGTCATGCCCGTCTTCTCACTGCCGAAGACAATGGCTGCTCTCTGCTTTCCGGCCAGCACGTTCCTGACAGCGGCAGCCGCCTGCGGCAACGGCTCGACCGGATGCTCCAATCTCCTATCCCCTACGGCCGTCGTGCCATAGATCAGGCCGCAGTCCCCGATGGCCTCGGCGAAGCTGCCGTGAACCGTCGCCTGTTGCATCACCTCAGCGGCATCCACAGCGCTCTTCGCTTCTGTCACCGGCAGAGGGAACTCCGTCACGATCCGCAGGGTGCGAAAGCCGAAGTTACTCATGGCACGAGCCGCCGCGCCGATGTTCAACGGGTTGCGTGCGCCGGCCAGCACGACAACGAGATTCTCTTTCTGCTCAGGTGTCAGCACAGGGACTATTCTAGGCAGCATGAGCGAACTTGGGTTAGGCGAGAACGATCGTCTCTTTATCCTGACCGGCGCCGGCATCTCCGCAGAGAGCGGTCTTGCCACCTTCCGAGGAAGCGGTGGCCTGTGGAACGGCTACCGTGTCGAACAGGTCGCTACCCCCGAAGCCTGGGAGGCTGATCCAGAGCTAGTGTGGCGTTTCTACTCCATGCGGAGGCGTGACGCCATGGCCGCGGAGCCGAACGCAGCTCATCGCGCCCTGGCCGCCCTGGAACAGAAGTCTGGCGATCGTTTCTATCTCTGTACGCAGAACGTAGATGATCTCCACGAGCGTGGTGGCTCCCAACGCGTGCACCATATGCATGGTTCCCTCTTCCAGTCGCGGTGCGTGCGCTGCGCAGAACCCTTCACGGACCATGCCTTCTATGAAGAAGCCGCCGCATTACCGGTATGCGCCACCTGCGGTGCGGCGGTGCGACCGCACATCGTCTGGTTCGGCGAGATCCCGCTAAATATGGATGAGATCTACAGCCGTCTGGCAACATCGACCCATGTCCTGGTTGTGGGCACCTCCGGCTCGGTCTATCCGGCCGCGGGCTTTGTGCAGATCGCCAATCAGCGTGGCCTGAAGACGATCTATGTCGGTCCGGAGGAACCGCTGAATGCAGAGGCATTCGACACCATCTTCCTGGGCAACGCCGCCGAGGTGTTGCCGAGCTTTCTCCGATAGGGCCGTTTCCCTGTAGGTGTAGCGTAGGACTTCTGCATCTATGGGCGTTTTCCGCAATGAAAACGCCGCTGCACTCCTCTTCCGGGATACCCAGCAACAGGGAGAAGGCTCTAGGGCAACATCGGCTCACCTACACTAGAAAGAACCAGTGGCGGATGATTTCGCACAGCTCGTCAAGCGGCAGGCCGACATCGTTAAGATCGTCGAGGAGTACGTCCGCCTCCGCAAAAGCGGAGCCCAGAACTACTCCGGCCTTTGCCCCTTCCACAAAGAGAAATCGCCCTCCTTCTCCGTAAACGCGGTCCACGGCTACTTTTACTGCTTCGGCTGCCATGAGAAGGGTGATGTCTTCACCTTTGTCATGAAGCTGGAGAATGTCGGCTTCCCCGAGGCATTGCGCATCGTCGCTCAGAAGGCCGGTATCCCGCTTCCCAAACGCGACTTCTCCTCCGCCGAGGAAGCCCGCGAGGCAGGCTTGCGGCGGCAGCTTCTCGATGTCCACGAGGCTGCCACACAGTATTTCCAGGCAGCCTTGAACTCCCCCATGGCGGCCCGCGCTCGCGAGTATATGAGCAGCCGCGGCATTACGCCTGAGACCGTACAGCGCTTCCGTATCGGCTTCGCTCCAGACGACTTCAACCACATGCGCGACGAGCTGCGAAAGCACTTCAGCGAAGAGGTGCTGCGCGCCAGCGGTCTGTTCACCAGCAAAGAGCAAGACCAGCAGGGACTGCCAACCGGCAATCTCTATGCCCGCTTCCGCAACCGCGTCACCTTTCCCATCTGCAACGAGCAGGGCAAGGTCATCGCCTTCACGGCGCGTGCTCTGCTTCCCGACGAAAAGACGCCGAAGTACCTCAACTCGCCGGAGACCGCTCTCTACACCAAGGGGCAGGTCCTCTTTAATCTGGATAAAGCGAAAGCCGCCATCCGGGCGCAGGATTACGCCCTGCTGGTGGAAGGCCAGATGGACTGCATCTCCGTCTTCATGGCCGGCATTCAGCCTGTCCTGGCCACCAGCGGCACCGCCTTCACCGAGGCACAGGTACGCCTGCTCTCCCGCTTCACCAAACGTGTTGTCGTGAACTTCGACCCCGATACGGCCGGAGCAACCGCTGCGGAGAAGTCCATCGCCCTGCTTACCGAAGAGGATTTTGAGGTCAAGGTGGTAACTCTTGACGGAGGTCTGGACCCCGACCGCTTTGTTCGTGAACAGGGCATCCAGGCTTACGGCGCAGCGCTAAGAAAGGCAAAGCGCCACTCGGACTACCTTATTGAGCGTGCCCAGACTCTTTTCCCTCCCCGCTCGCCTGAGGCTAAGGTGAAGGCGGTGAACTATCTATTACCGCATATCCGTCGTGTGCCATCCGCGATTCAACGCGACGAATTCATCACCGACGCAGCACAAAAACTCGGTATCGACTTCTCAATTCTCCGGCAGGAAATGAGACAGGCCGCAGCTCACCGTCTAGGGTCTGTCCGACAAAATGCCACAGCTCCCGTCTCTGAGACTGAGCGGCTCCTCTTGCGCGCTCTGCTCCAAGCTGAAGGTTCGGCGGCCCGCCGAGTCGCGAGCGAACAATTGATGGCCAATCCCCGGTGGTATGAGGGCCTGACAACAGCTCCTCTCCTAGAGCAGCTCGCAAATGCACCTATCCCATCCAACCCTTTGGAAGCAGCGCCAGAACCCGCCCTCGCTGAGATTCTCGCCAAGGTGCTCTCCGAAGTGCACAGCTCAGACGACACTCTGGAGAAAGACCTACAGGGCGCACTTAATACGTTGCACTGGAGCAGCTTAGAAAGACGAAAACGAGAACTGGGGTCGATGATCGCCGAAGCTACCCGCCGAGGAGATACATCCATGGTTGGGAAGCTAACAGAAGAACTAATGGTAATCAGCCGTCAGTTACGAGAGTTATAGGCCAGAACATCAAAATCGAGACTTCGGCATATAACCGTCTTGAACGCTGGGCTAAAGACATTCCTCTTCATGAAAAGTTGCGCTTTTCGCTATCTAAATTCAGGACATTCGTGCAAATCTGTTAGCAGATATCCCACGAGCTCGATCCCGAATGGCTATCAAAAAAGATAGGCACCTGGAATCTCAACGATTCGAGTCTTCCGATGCCACATGTTGCGTGATGAAAAGCATCATAAGGAAAAAGATTGTAATTTTTCCCGCCCGGCTGCTGAGCTGAACTTAACCCGGCTCCCAAGGACTGTGTCTGTGCGAATTCTTCATTTGATTACATCCCTGGATCTCCGCGGAGGAGGCCCGGCAGAGGTGGTTCGTCTTCTGGGCAAAACCCAAGCCGCTATGGGGTATAGCGTCGAGGCGGTCAGCGCGGATGACGAAGCTACGGATATCTCCACCTTTGAATTTCCTGTACATCGGCTCGGTCCTGGTATCGGGTACGGTTATTCCAGCCGTTTGGCCGAATGGCTGAAGCAGAACCGGTCACGATTCGATGCCGTGATCGTGCATGGTCTATGGCAGTATCCGCATCAGGCGGCCTACACCCTGCTGCGCGGTCATGTTCCCTACTTTGTCTTCGTCCACGGCATGCTGGACCCCTGGTTCAACCAGAGTTTCCGGTTCAAGCACGTGAAGAAGCTTCTTTACTGGCACATGATCGGGCGTCCCGCTCTCGATGGGGCTGCCTCCGTCATCTTTACGACAGACGAGGAGCTTCGCCGCTCCGCATCGGCGTTCTTCCCATATAAGTGGCGGGCGATGGTTGCGGCTCTGGGAATTGAGGGACCGCAACATCCTGTCGATCCGTCGGGCCTGTACCAGAGATGGCCTCAACTGAAGCAGAGAGAGTATCTCCTGTTCTTCGGCAGGCTCCATCCTAAAAAGGGATGCGATCTGCTTCTAAAAGCATTTGCCCGTGTCGAGGCCGACAGCGAGCGGATGCTGGTCTTCGCCGGTCCCGCAGATCGTTCCTATGGACGGTACCTTCGTGAGCTGGCAAAAGAGTTGGAGATCGAGGACCGCATCCTCTGGACCGGCATGGTGCAAGGCGCAGAGAAATGGGCGATGCTGCAGGGAGCCGACGCCTTTGTACTTCCCTCACATCAGGAGAACTTCGCCATCGCTGCCGTTGAAGCCATGTGCTGCGGCACACCGGTCCTGTTGAGCGATAAGGTGCAGATCTACCGCGATGTAGTGCGCGAAGGCGCGGGCCTGGCGGAGCTGGACACACTGGCAGGCACGGTATGCCTGCTGCAACGCTGGGCTGCTTTGGACAGCCACGCCAAGGCGACCATGAGGCAAAATGCCCGGACAACCTATCGGCAGAAGTACACAGCCGTGGCTTCCACTGAGAATCTCATGCAGCAGATCGAGACCGAGTTGCGCAGATTACGCCGGCTGGCTCCAGGTCTTCCATTTGGCGGCGGCTCTCAAAGTGCAGCGAGGCATGGCGGACTCTAAGTATGCAAAAGATGCAGCTCCCTAATCCTTACCCTTCGCCGGTTCGTTACGGCGCCGCCGTCGGTGTTGCGACCTTGTCCATCGTCCTCAGCACGTTGCTGCTCCGGATGGGCATCCAGCTCGAGTCCGCATGGATGGTTGCTGCCGTCACTCTCGCCGCCTGGTTCGGCGGCCTGGGGCCCGGTCTGCTATCGACCGCACTCTGCTTCGCCGGGCAGATGTTGCTTCGCTATCCGGAAGGAAGCTGGAGGGTAGAGGGAATAAGCGAGTGGGTCGGCCTGTGCGCCTTCGTCATGAATGCGCTGCTGGTTTCGTTCCTGTTCCGCTCTCACTACCGTGTCCGTGCCTGGCGCAAGGTGTCACCGGTTGCGGTCACCGGCGGATACTGGTGGCGGTATGATATCGGCGGCGAAAGCGTAGAACTGAGTTCACCCGCTTTTCCCCACGTCACCATCACGCGCACCTATGCCGACTGGCTGCGGCAGATCGCACGGCAGGACCGCGAGCGCGTTGAGGCCGCAATACACACGGCAATTTCCAGTGGCCAAATCGACCTGCAATTCCACATGATTCTGCCGGAAGGCGTCACCCGGTTAGTGGAGATGCGCGGCGTCCGGCCGGAAGGCAAAGAAAACGGCCTTCTCGCGGTCTGCCTGGAGATGGGTGCACCGACGCCCGATCCGCAGGCGTTTCTGCACTAGCCAATTCCTGGCCTGAGCCCTGCCAGCGCAAATTCGACCACACGAGGCCGATGCCACAATCGAGGCCAACGTATGAACGAATTTGCGCCGCAACGCTTCTAGGCTGGAATCTTGTTCCGCTTGCGCTTATAGTCCATTAGCTCCTCTTTCCAGTTCACCTGAGGCATGCCTGCATGTTTCGCCTGCTCTTGCAGGCGTTCGATCGCCTCTCCAAATGGTGTCTGGGGTTCTGTGCTGTCCTCACTTGAGGACTCCGACGACGGCGCCGGCATCACGTGAACCTCATGTGGAGCCGCTGCTGCCGGGTCATGCTCCTGCTGAATGTGTTGCTTGCGTTCGGCAAACTGTTCCGGGGTCATCATGGAAGCGGGTAGGCCTATGGGATCGTACATAATTCCTTCAGCCATGAGCTTACGGGCAGTCACTGTCAGATTGTCTCGACGGGTCGTGGCGGTACGAAGAGCGCGTTCGCGCTCGGGTTCAGACTCGAACTGCGCGTGATGCCGAAGATACTCGATTTTGCGGTCATACAAGTCAATCTCACGAAGCAGATCCTTCAGAAAATACTTGTCATGAACAACATGACGCATGGATGTCATCTCTCCAAAGCCGATATGGCTACAGACGTTTGTCGTGCTTTGGTTGGGGGCGAAAGACGTACGGAGCACAGATGCCCTGGAAGGATGAGGGACCCTTCCGGATTAGGGGCCATCGGCTCTCGACCGCCCATGAACCTGATGAAGAGATAGATGCAGAAAGACCGGCCGACAGTTGTGTCAGCTAAAACACGAAGGGGACAGCGCGAACGCTGTCCCCTTCGGCACTCTATCCGTGAGTGAACTTAGACTGCCGTAACGTTCTCAGCCTGGAAGCCCTTCGGGCCCTTCACGACGTTGAACTGAACGCGCTGTCCCTCGGCGAGCGAGCGGAAGCCGTTGGCATTGATGGCGGTGTGGTGCACGAAAACATCCTCACCGTTGTCGCGGCTCAGAAAGCCGAATCCCTTGGCGTCGTTAAACCACTTCACTGTTCCCTGTTCCATTGTTGTTCCTCTTTACCTGTGATGTACCGCTGAATTCTGATGTTTGGAATTCTGCGTGTTCATCTTTGGGGGAACATGCAGGGATTACAAGATCGGATTCTACGATGTTGCCTAATGATACCAGATTTCCTCAGTGATGTTTTCCCCAGGGGAACGTCTTTAATGGGCCGCCTTCTGTACCGCAATCCAGCGGTCGGTTCTGGCATCGAGAACATCCAGGGGGAGCGCCCCTCCGTCCAGCATCTCGTCATGGAAAGTCCGGATGTCGAACTTCGGCCCCAGTTCTTTCTTCGCCCGCTCCCGTAGTTCCACAAATTTCAGCTGTCCCAGCTTGTAGGAGAGCGCCTGGGCCGGCCACGCGATATAGCGGTCCGTCTCCGACTGGATTGTAGGCTCATCCACAGCATGTGAATTTCTCATAAATTCGACCACCTGGTCCCGCGACCAGCCGAGGTCATGGATTCCCGTATCGACCACCAGGCGCACCGCGCGGAAGAGCTCTGAGGAAAGCCGGCCATAGTCCGAGACCGGATCCTGGTAGAAACCGACCTCTTTGCCCAGTTGCTCGGCATAGAGCGCCCAGCCTTCAACGTACGCGGAGTTGCCTCCGTGTAGGCGGAAGCTCGGCAGACCGGTTAGCTGCTGCTGGATCGAAAGCTGCATGTGATGGCCGGGAATCCCCTCGTGGTACGCGACGGCCTCGTCCTTGATGGTGTCGCGGTGCTGAAAGTCGGAGACAGCAACCGACACGCGGCCCGGCCGCTTTCCATCAGGGGTACCAGTCTGGTAATGGGTCGCCATGGCCGCCTGGAAGGCCGGGATCGCCTCGACGGTTACCGGCGACTTGGGCAGCAGAGTGAAGAGCTGCGGAAGCTTGGGCTCCATCTGTGCAATCGCCTTGCGGAAGTTGTCGAGGATCTGCTCTTCAGAGGTGGGAATGTACTTCTGATTCCCCACCAGAGACGCCCGGAAGCTGGCCAGATCCGGATATCCGGCACCTTTGGCCACGGCCGTCATCTCGGCCTCAATCCGCTTGATCTCATCCAGACCGATCTGGTGGATCTTTGCCGGCGGCAGATTCGTGGTGGTGCGGCTATAGATCGCCGCCTGGTAGCGGCGCTTGCCATCGGGTAGCGAAGTAATCGAAAGCTGCGTCCGGCCGTGCGCCGCATACTCGTCCCGCACATAGGCGGCAAATTGCCGGTACGCCGGAAACACCTCTTTTTCGACGGCTTCGGTGATCTGGTCGGTCAAGCGCTTCTTGTCCGCCTCAGAGAAGCTCGCAGGAAACTTCTGGGTCGGGCGCAGGAATGGATTGGCGCGGATCACACCTTCGCACTGTCCCGGAACCTTCTCCAGAAGAAACCGCACCGGCATCAGGTGATCGCTCTCGCCGGCCTTCATGGCCTCGATCGTCTGCTGGAAGACGCGCGGAACCTGGTGCAGCCGCGCGATGTAGTCCTCATAATGCTTCACCGAATCCAGAGGAACGGCATTCGGAAGATCGGCCAGACTGGTGTGCGGCCCGCCCATCTGGTCGACAGGCATCTCATAGTCCTTCAGCTCGTAGTTCTCGAGAGCCAGCTTCAGGCTGCGGACAGCGAGCTGATGCGAGAGCAGATCCTGCTCCGGAAATCCCGAGGTCGAAATCGCATCCAGCTTTACCAGGTACGCCTTGCGGTGCTCGTTCTGGCGGGCAATCGTCGCCAGGGAGACGTCGTCGAGCTGGTCGTTATAGCGGTAGTCCCCGTAAGCCGTGGCACGCTGGGGCGACTGCCGCAGGCTCTCCTGGAACTCGTCTTCGAAGAGCTTGTTCTGAGCGGCGATCCGCTCTGCGACGGGCGCAACCTGGGCGAAGGCGGCAACAGACACAGCAATGCCGCTGGAGAGAACTAACGCATGAAGAAGACGCATGCAGCGACAATACCAGAGACCGTCAGGACTCTAAGGGCTCTTCCTCATCGTCGAGGACTTCCTCTTCGATCTGCATGTCATGGAACTCTTCGGAGTCAAAAACTTCTCCGCACTGGAGACATTCAACGAACTCCGCATCTTCATCGCGGGAGACGACGCGGACCTGAGGGTGCTTGCAGTCAAGGTTCATGGGACGAATCGATCCGGAAGACGGCATATACCGCAGGTCCCGGATGACTCGGATTTTTACCCGCAATGGCCGTTATGTCAACGCCATTCACCAACTTTGATAATAATTATCGTCTAATAGGTGTTGCTTTCACCCTGCGGGTGGACTAGACTTGTCCTATATCGTGAGACCTCCGGGTCTGTACGATTCCCAGGCGAAACGGCATGCTCAGGCTGACAAAAAAAGCGGACTACGGGCTGATGGCCCTGAAGTATCTGGCCGAGCACGTTGACAACGGCGCCCAGAGCGCCAAAGACATTGCCGAGGCTTACCATATTCCCGCTCAGTTGCTTGCGAAGATCCTGCAGACGCTCGCCAAGGGCGGCCTGTTGGTCTCAACCGCGGGCACACGCGGCGGTTACGCACTGGCGCGGCCTGCAAACCAGATCAGCGCCTTCGAGGTCATCCGCACGATCGATGGGCCGCTGTTTATTACCAGTTGCATTACGATTCACGGCGCCTGCGACCTGACGAGCACCTGCACCATCAAAGAACCACTACGCAAGGTGAACGACAGCATCAAAGAACTGCTGAGTGGCATTACGATCGCGGACCTGGCTGAGTCGCCAGAGACCGGAACCGCGCTGGGCAGTGGCCTGGTAACGATTGCGCTATAAGCCATGAGCTGCAGCGATTGCGCTGTAAGCGAATAAAAGTCCGATTCACGGACGGAAAAGATTGTAAGGAGAAGATCAAGAGTTATGAGCACTGTTGCCGCTACCGTTGCCGCGCCGAAGGGTGTGAAGCTCCCTATTTACATGGACAACCACGCCACCACGCCGTTGGATCCGCGCGTGCTGGAGGCGATGATGCCCTACTTCACCACCATCTTTGGAAATGCCGCCAGCCGCAATCACAGCTTTGGCTGGGAAGCCGAACAGGCGGTAGAGAACGCCCGTGAACAGGTCGCAAAGCTGATCGGCGCTACCGCCAAGGAGATCATCTTCACCTCGGGCGCGACTGAATCCAACAACCTCGCCATCAAGGGTATCGCCGAGATGTATCGCGAGCGCGGCAACCACATCATCACCCAGGTTACCGAGCACAAGGCCACTCTCGACACCTGTAAGAAGCTTGAGAAGCAGGGCTACCGCGTTACCTACCTGCCAGTGAAGGCTGATGGCCTCATCGACATCGAAGACCTGAAGCGCGCCCTTGATGACAAGACCATCCTCGTCTCAATCATGTATGCCAACAATGAGATCGGCGTCGTTCAGCCCATCGAAGAGATCGGCAAGCTTTGCCATGAGAAGGGCGTGCTCTTCCATAGCGACGGCGTGCAGGCCGTGGGCAAGATTCCGGTCAACGTCATCAAGGACAACATCGACGTCCTCTCGCTCTCCGGCCACAAGATCTACGGACCCAAGGGCGTAGGCGCACTGTACGTTCGCCGCCGCAACCCGCGTGTGCAGATTTCGGAACAGATCAATGGCGGCGGTCACGAGCGCGGTATGCGTTCGGGCACGCTGAATGTTCCCGGTATCGTCGGTCTGGGCAAAGCCTGTGAGATCGCCGGCCAGGAGATGGAAGAAGAGTCGAAGCGTCTCTCTTCGTTGCGCGATCACCTTCGCCAGAAGTTCGAGTCCGCGCTCGACTATGTTCACGTCAACGGCAACATGGAGCACCATCTGCCCGGCAACCTGAACATGAGCTTCGTGTACGTGGAAGGCGAGAGCCTGCTGATGGGCATCAACGACATCGCCGTCTCCTCCGGTTCGGCCTGCACCTCGGCCACTCTGGAGCCCAGCTATGTGCTCAAGGCCCTGGGTCTGGGAGACGATGTTGCACACAGCTCCATCCGCTTCGGCCTCGGCCGCTTCAACACAATCGAAGAAGTAGACTACGTTGCCGACAAGCTGATCGATGTAGTGCAGAAACTGCGCGAACTCAGCCCGCTTTACGAGATGGTGAAGGAAGGCATCGACCTCAGCAAGATCGAGTGGGCGGCTCACTAAACAGAGAATTTGGACGAACCTTCGTCCCTGAAACCCAATCTAAGACTCAAGGAACCCGTGAGGGAGGAAACGAAATATGGCATACAGCGATAAGGTCGTAGACCACTACAACAACCCCCGTAACGTCGGCACCCTGGACAAGAGCTCCGAGGATGTTGGCACGGGCCTGGTCGGCGCACCGGAGTGCGGCGACGTGATGCGCCTGCAGATCAAGGTCAACCCCGAGACACAGGTCATCGAAGACGCCAAGTTCAAGACCTTCGGCTGTGGCTCGGCCATCGCTTCTTCCTCGCTCGCTACCGAGTGGGTGAAGGGCAAGACCATCGACGAGGCTCTCTCCATCTCGAACACCGACATCGTGAAGGAGCTCGCGCTTCCTCCGGTCAAGATCCACTGCTCGGTTCTGGCGGAAGACGCCATCCGCGCCGCGATCGGCGACTGGAAGAAGAAGAACAGCGTTGAGACCGAAGCTGCTACTCCGGCCGCCGCCGCTCACTAATCTCCTTCGGCATTCATAACCAAAGGCGCAGACTAAGGTCTGCGCCTTTGTGTTTTCAGAGCGCTTTCGAAATGTGGCTATTCAGTTTGTCATCCTGAGCGTCAGCGAAGGACCCGCTTTTCTGGCCCATACCCCGGATGCCCATCCATTGCGCATCGGGGTCCCCGGCGAACTTGTTCGCTGGGGTGATTAGCAATCGGCGGGATATCGCGCTTCGCGCGATCACGCCGCCGCCTTCGGCCCTATATTCCACAGCATCTTCGCCTGCCCCGCAATCAAATCCGGCATCTCCTCCGGGAAGAACAGATTCGCATCCGGCACCCGCTTCACGCCGCGAGCCCCCGGCAGCGTACTGTTCAACCAGTCAGCCCACTCCACAGGGAAGAACGAATCTTTCAGTCCCCAGACCATGCGTGCATGTCCGCTCCATGAACGAAGCTGCTCTCGCATCGGAACCAGGACGTTTTCACCAAGCGCGATGGTGTAGGCGTGAAACTGTTCCCGCCGCTCCGATGTGGCAGCAATGGGACTGAGATAGTAGTCGATCGTGTCGTCCGTCAGCTTTTCCGGATAGCTGAAGGCCTGCCCCATTCCCTTCTGTGACCGCGCCAGGTCCTTGTTCTGCAGCTGCGACACAATGAAACGATCGGCCAGTATTCCCTTCTTCGCCAACTCGATGAAAGGCGCGAACTGTGGCGGTGGATTGTTCGTGTCCACATCGCAGTTGGTCATCAGCAGCGACCGCACGCGATGCGGGTACAAAGCGATGAAGACCTGCGCCGTAATGCCGCCGCTGTCGTTGGCTACCAGATCGACGCTCTCAACCTTCAAATGATCGAGCAGTGCCGCCAGCATCTCCGCCTGTGTTTGCGGAGTGATGGCCTGTCCTGCATGCGGCTCAGAGTAGCCGAGCCCCATTAGATCGGGCGCGATACAGCGGCGTACGCCATGTAGCCGTTCAAGCGCACCGCGCCACTGATAGCTGTTGAGCGGATATCCATGAATGAAGAGCGCCGCCGGACCCCGACCGTGTTCGACATACGCGATGCGGCCGAAGCTCAGCTCAGCAAACCTGCGGGAGCGGTTGTACCAGTTCACATCGAGCCGCTGATTCTCTGCCACCGCAATGATGGGTGAGCACGCACCGGCTGCGACAAAGGCGGAGGAACGAAGAAGGTCTCTGCGAGTCATAGATCGCAGTATCGCCATCCCGGACAAACCTTTCGCGCACGTTCAGACGCTGATGAGCACATTCAGCGGACGATCCATGAGCCCATACTCCGGGTGCCCCAGGTCCCCAGGGGACCTGGGTATTCGCGCTGCGCGAACCGCTGTTTGCTTGCCATCCTGAGCGTTCGGGGCTTCCCCGCGAACTTGTTCGCCGGGTGATTAGCGACGGACCCCGCTTTTCTCTTAATCCGCCGCCGTCATCTCCGTCATCCTGCGTCGCAACTCCATCGGCGCCGCTCCCTCAATGCGCCGCAGATGTCGCGCCATGTGACTCTGATGCGCAAACCCCGCGGCCTGGGCAATCTCTGCCATCGTCAAGCCACTATGCCGCATCAGCCGTTTGGCATGGTCCACACGCCGCTGGATGACATACTGGTGCACCGGAGTTCCCGTCGCCTCGCGAAAGACAGACTTCAGGTGTGACTGGCTCATGCCGGCCGTCCCTGCCAACTGACCAAGCGAGAGATCCTCGGCGATGTTTTCTTCAATGAAGCTAAGAAGTTGTTTCAATCTGTGCCCGCTTAGCGACTGCCTGGCGCGGGTTTCGCGCACCGTCAGCGAGCTATGCCGCGTCACCAGGCGCGATGCGACGGCCAGAGAGAGTCCATCCATGTAGAGCGTTCCGGAAGGAAAGCCGTTCTCAATCTCGCGCTTGATCGCCCAGGCCAGCGTCTCCAATTCCGTGTCACGCGCCTGGTAGCGATTGAGCAGCTCCAGTTTGTCCGGATTCAGGCCGCTGCTCTCGGCCACGGAGCGAAGAAGTTTCCCCGGCATGCTGAGCAGCAGCGCCATGTCATTTTCGTCGTGCATCTGCCAGCATGCCGGCACGTGTGCGGGAATGATGTCGATGTCACCGTGCACGGCCGTTCCCGAGAACCATCGCCCCTCGCGGCGGCAGGCGACTCGGGCCGCCGGTCCAACGTGGATGGCAATCAGGGCATTTTCCAGGCCCGGCATCTCCAGCGTCCCCGGAGGGTCGCGCCGAAGCTGGAAGACGACGCCCTGCTTCGAGGCTCCCTGGGACAGAATCAGCGGTTTTGACTCTTCCTGCGGCATGTTTCCCCTTCCTTCGCGTAGCTCTAAGCCCGGCACGTTTGTGCTGGAACGATATACTGGAAATGATGCGGACGGGTTCCCTGTCGCATCTAAATATCTATGTCCACTGTCTCCATCAGCTCGACCACCAGCAACGCCATGAGCGCCCCGGCGCCCGAGGAGCAGAAGCTCTCCTCGCCCCTGGCGACGGCGGTGGCTGCGCCCGAATTGAATGCAAAGGCCACCGGCATCTCCGTGACAGAAAAGGCGATTCGCCGCGTCCGTGCCGCCATGCACAAGGAAGGCATCTCCGGCACCGACGGAGGTCTGCGGCTGGGCGTGACCGGCGGCGGCTGCTCCGGTCTGAGCTACTCCATCCGTTTCGACACCAAGCCGCGTGAACGCGACCGCGTGTGGGAGTTTGAGCAGGACAGCGAACGTGTCCGCATCTTCGTCGATCCCAAGAGCTTCATCTACCTGAACGGCATGATCCTCGACTTCGAAGAGACCCTCATGCGCCAGGGCTTCAACTTCATCAATCCCAACTCGCAGAAGTCCTGCGGCTGCGGATCGTCGTTCACCGCATAAGTTCTCAGAAAAGACAACGAAAGGCCGGCCATCATGGCCGGCCTTTTGCATGCAGCCATCAGAGCATTTTTTCTGTTGCTTGGTATCCCGGAAGGGGCGTGCGGCGGCGTTTTCATTGCGGAAAACGCCCATAGATGCGGAAACCCTACATTACACCTACAGGAAAAATGCTCTAGGCAGCGAAGCCTCCGTCGATCAACAGACTTGCGCCGGTGATGTATCCCGCTTCCGGACCTGCAAGATAGCTCACCATCCCCGCGATCTCATCGGCATGGCCGTAGCGCTTTAGCGCCAACAATGACAGCATTGTCTCCGCAAAGGGTCCACTCGCCGGATTCAGGTCCGTGTCGACCGGGCCGGGCTGAATGTTGTTGACCGTAATGCTGCGCGATCCCAGATCACGCGCCAGCCCCTGCGTGAAACTGGCCAGTGCTCCCTTCGTCAGGGCATAGACAGAACCACCCTCGAAAGGCATCCGCTCTGCATTGGTGGACCCGATATGGATGATCCGGCCTCCATCAGGCATGTTGCGGACCGCCTCCTGTGTGGCGGTAAAGACGCTGCGTACGTTTACCGAGAGCGAGCGCTCAAAGTCGGCCTCACTGAAATCAGCGATAGGCGCCAGGACGGCGATACCGGCGTTGTTGACCAGGATGTCGATCTTGCCGAACTCCTTTGCCGCCTGCTGCACGGCCGAGCGTACTGCTGCCTGATCCGTCGCGTCTGCCTTGATGGCAGTTGCTTTCCCTCCCGCCTTCTGAACCTGATCGACGACCTGTTGTGCCTGGTCGGGGGATGCGCTGTAGGTAAATGCGACCTGTGCACCGTCGGAAGCGAGGCGTTTGACGATCGCCGCACCGATGCCGCGTGAGCCGCCGGTAACCAGTGCCGACTTTCCGCTGAGGTTTGCCATAACGAGTTCTCCTGTCCTGATTCGAGGCTTTCTTTGGGATGTCTATTTATAGAACGACCGCAGGCTGCGGGCAGGCCAGCGATGGCAGCGTCGCCTGTTGGATAGCATTTTTCCTGTAGGTGTAGAGCAGAGATTGTGCATCTATGGGCGTTTTCCGCAATGAAAACGCCGCAGGACGCCCTTCCGGGATCCCCAACAACAGGAGAGATGCTCTAACCGATACACTGGTGATCGATGAGTGATTACTTCGCATTCTTCGGCCTCCCCCGCCATCTGCATCTCGATACCGCAGCCCTGGAGAAGCAGTTCTACACGCTGAGTCGGAAGTTGCATCCCGACCGCTTCGCTGCAAAGCCTATTGCAGAGCAGGAAGAGGCTCTGCGCCAGTCCTCGCTGTTGAACGATGCTTATCGCACGTTGAAGGAACCCATCGCCCGCACCGAATATCT
>JAEKKE010000219.1 GCA_019510535.1 Acidobacteriota bacterium | reverse complement strand
GAAAGCCGCGGGTCAGATCGTGGGCCGCGCCATTGCGTGCGGCATTGAGATGACCGCTGCCGACGTAATCGTCCCATGATGTGAGATCGAGGTCCTGACTGACGGTGTAATGGTCATACTCATCAAACCAGCCCATCATGTTGGTGGTGATCCACTGGCGATGGTCTGCCTTCGCCCGGATGACGTCGAGCTGATTCTTCTGATAGCTGCGCCACGTATCGGAGATAAACCGCTTCCAGCTCAAGAGCAGACCCGGGTTCCCGTATTTCGTCTCAATGGGGATCTGTGACCAGTCGTTATAGGTTTGGCTCCAGTAGCTAGTGGTCCAACGCGCGTTCAAGGCATCGAGTGTGCCGTAGTGAGCCCGGAGCCAGTCCTGGAACACCTTTTTGGTTTCTGGATCGTAGCTGACCTCCGCATACTCGTTATCAATCTGCCATCCAATGACATTCGGGTCATGGCCAAACCGCTCCGCCATGGCGGATGCCATCTTTGCGGATAACTCCCGGTACTTGGGATTGGCCCAGTTGAACTGCTGACGGTTGCCGTGCTCCGCGCGTTTTCCGTTCTGGTCAACCCACAGGGTTTCGGGATACTTCTGCGTCAGCCATGCGGGAGGAGCCGCACTCGGCGTACCAAGCACTACGGCGATGCCGTGCTTCTCTGCCTGGCGGATCGCCCGATTGACCCAATCGAGGTCGTACTGGCCCTCGCTGGGTTCCATCGCGCTCCATGCAAACTCCGTGATGCGAACGAAGTTGATGCCTGCCTGCTGCATCAGCGTGAGATCGCGTTCCCAGCGGCTCTCCGGCCAAGCTTCCGGATACCATGCTGCGCCAAGGTAAAGTTTCGTTGCATTCGTTGCCGGCGCCTGTGACACCAACGGATTGGCGAAGAGAAGAGTAGCCAGTACAGCAGGGAGGATGCGCTTCATTGGGATCTCCTTGGGTGCTGGCATTCGCGTGTGCATTCACGGGAAATGCCTGATTCATTGCGGAGGCTCCCCGGACAACGGGCTCTCGCGCTCGATGCAACTCTTCGGAAGAGACTACACGTCCGGTTTGTTAACCGTCATCTCATCGATGGCCGCAGGAATGCCCGAAAGGAGGACACGTGCTGCTGGATGCAGCCGTAGAGCATTTTTCCTGTAGGTGTATTGCAGGGCTTGTGCATCTATGGGCGTTTTCCGCAATGGAAACGCCGCTGCACGCCGCTCCCGGGATACCCAGCAACAGGAAAAATGCTCTAACGCTCGTGGCAGTGCCAATTTGGTTCTCAACGTTCAATAGTTTTTGTTGCGAACGCCCGGAACCGCGTTAAACTCTTTCATCTTAGTTCCGATATACAGCATGTCTCACGGAGGGGGAGATTGAAATGCAGACCGTAACTGATAGCCGCCAGACAACCTGGTTTTCGATTCTTCTCATGCTGCTGATCTGTGCAATCTGGTCTAGCTTCCAGTGATCTAATCCGCAGATCCGGCCAGGACTTTCTTTACGCTCTCCGGCAAGGGCGTCTCACTCACCGCTAGCAGATTTGCGACCTCCCACTGTTCCCGATCGGTCAGAACGTGCTTGAACGAGGGCATGGCAGTCAGACGGACGCCGTTCTCCACAAACCAGTGATACGCTGCCGCCCGGTTGGCTGAATCTGGCGGCCGGTTGCCCGTGGCGTGATGGCGAAAAAACTGCGGTGCCTTCGGAAATGTGTTAACTCCCACCTGCGACTCGATGGCGGGAACCCCATGGCAGAATGCGCATTCGCTCATGTAGATGGATGCGCCTTCCCGCAGGGTGGCTTCGTTGATGGGGACGGGATTGTTCCTGGGAATATGTACCTCCAATCGGTTTTGAGTTGGCCATCGAGATCGTTACTCTCCACGATGACTCTTGCGCCTTCAGTGCTCTTAAAATTTGATACTGCTGCCGGCCTCTGGAGCTGAGCGATGCGGAGAAATGGCATTGTGAAGACGAAGAAGTGACAAAATTCTTGAGATCTCGCTGCGTCACCGATAGAAAGCGACAAGAGGCTCCCACGGAACGGGAGCCTCTTGTCGGTTGTTGTGTCTTGCTGTCGTTAGCGGTGATTTTGGCCTGAGCGACAGCGAATAATCTGCTTTTCTTCCACTGCGCTCTAGCCGTGGCTCGGCGTGACGACTCTATAACTTGCTCCACCGTTTGACCAGACCAGCAGAAGGACGTTCTTGCCCTCTGGAGTTCCGCGCAGGCTGGTTGCCGCTTGATCGGCCGATGCAACAGGCTTGCGATTGACTTCGAGCACTACATCACCCGGCTGAAGGCCCGCATCTTCAGCAGGACTGCCAGGGCGAACCTGCTCAATGGCCGCACCCTTTACGTCAGATGGGATATTGAGCTGCTGACGCAGATCCGGTGTCAATTCGCCGAGCGCAATGCCGATCTTGCCGTTGTTTCCGCTCGCTTGTCCTCTGTTGTCGCCATCCTCAGAGGCCATCTCGGTGTTCTTCTTGTACTCGCCCAGCGTGACATTGACCGTCTGCTCGCTACCGTTGCGCAGAATGCCGAGAGTGACCTTCGTTCCAGGCGTCATCTGTGCAACCTGTAACTGCAGGTCGCCACCATTCTCGATGGGATGGCCATTGAGTGTATGAATGACGTCGCCATTCTTCAGGCTGGCCGATGCAGCAGGAGAGCCAGCTGTGACCTGAGAGATAACCGCGCCGCGAGCATCATTCAGATTGAAGAACTGCGCGTTCTCAGGCGTGATGTCGTTCATTCCGATGCCAAGATATGCGTGATGAACAGAGCCGGTGCGGATGATCTGATCGGAGATGGACTTAGCTGTGTTTGCCGGAATAGCAAAGCTGGCGCCCGCAAATGATCCGCTATTGGTGGCGATCATTTGGTTGATGCCGACAAGCTCACCATGAGCGTTGACCAAGGGGCCGCCACTGTTTCCGGGGTTTACGGCAGCATCCGTCTGGATCAGGCCGCCAGGCGTACGGGCATCGCTGGAGAAGGGAGCCGGACGATTGACAGCACTGACAATGCCGCGCGTGACGCTGAACTGCAGCACGCCGAAGGGGCTGCCGAAGGCGAGCACGTTTTGACCTGGGTGCAGTTTTGCAGAGTCGCCCCAGGTGATCGCCGGCAAATCATGCGCATCGACCTTAATGACGGCAATGTCCGTCAGCTTATCGGAGCCGATGACCTTGCCGGTGAGCACGCGGCGATCATGAAGCGTCACCTTGATCTGTGTGGCTCCATCGACGACGTGATGATTGGTCACGATGTAACCATCAGGCGAGATGATGACGCCGGAACCGACACCGTGACGAAGCGGCTCCTGCCGTGGCATGCGGCGGCCGCCGGGGCCTCCGAAGCCGAAGAACTGACGTAACTGTGGTGGAAGATCGTTGGGATCAAGCTCCCCCTGCATGTGCGTCTGCACGTCTTCGTCATCGCCGCCCTTGCTGGTCACGGCCACGTTGACGACGGCGGGGGTCACTCGAGCCGCGAGAGTTTCCATGTCGCGGTCGAGCGCGATCAGAGAGGGGACGCTATTGTCGTCGAGCGCAGATGCGGTGACTGCCGCAGCTTGCACCTCATGCTTGTGAGCCATGAGTACAGTGCCAGAGGCTCCAAGAGCGAGGATGCCGGGCAGGATAATGCGGCGAATCAGCTTACTGGTAACTAATGAATTAGTTTTTGCGTACATGGTTTGAGTCTTCTCCTGTGTTGAGTCTGACTAGAGTTGAATGACGAGCCAGCCGTCCGGTACAGGCACGGCGAGCCACGCGGGTGTCAGGACGACAGTCGGAGCAACACGCTCATGTGCGTTGATGCTGCCGTCAGAGTTCTGCAAAGGTATTGTGTCGCTTGCGGCGCGGGTGCGGAGCAACCTTGGAGCATGTTCCACGCGCTGTATCTTAGCGCGCTTGACTTTGGTGCTATCGCGGCCCGGCTCTGGTGCAGCGGTTTGTTTCATCTGCGCGTGCTTGCGGCTGGCTTTATGTGTGGCTGGCTCCGGCGCGTCTGCTGTAAACGACGCAGGAACAAACCGAACCGTCGCCGCGGACGGCAATGTTGGAACTGCGGGCAAGCTTGCAGCAGCCACCTCCGATACTGGCGCCGCGACGGCAACAAGCTGCGGAGCACGGGAGAAACCGGCTGCTATGGCGAGCAGCAGAACTGAGCTGGCAATAGAGGCAACCGCGGACTGTTGCGACGTCCAGTTCTTTGACTGCCTGAGCAGGGCATGAACGCGTTGGGTAAGTTCGGAGCGGCGTCCCCATGCAGCTAGTGCCAGGCGAAGTGAGCTGCGTTCAAGGTGTTGCTCCGCAATACGCGTCAATGACGCGGCGTAGGCTAGCGGCTGTGCGGTTGCCGCAACGACGGCGGCGTCGCAGGAGAGCTCGCGCTGAACGCCAATGTGGCGGTTCAGCCATGTGAGCGCCGGATTCAGCGGGAACAACATCAGGCCTATCTGCAGCAGCAGATTGGTCCAATCATCACCGCGACGCAGGTGCTCGCATTCATGCACTACGATCTGGCGAAGTTCGCTATCGCTGAGTTGAGGCACGAGCCACTTGGGCAGGAGAAGCACCGGGCGAAAGAAGCCAACGATGAGTGGCGACTCGACCGTCGAGGAAGTGCACACGATCGGCCGGCGGTGCGTAGTGAGTGGGAGATCAAGAGCGAGTGGCTGTGCAGAGCGGCGCACATCGCGGAGATGCTTCCAGGCGATGACCAGTAGAGTGGCGCGAATCGCCGTGGCCGCCAGCCAGACGGCGGCGATTGCGGCCGCCAGCCACTGGGAGAGAGTGAGTATATGGGGTGCTGCGCCATCAACTGCACCGTTGTGAAGGGGAAGCCACGGAAGTATTGCGCTGAGCAGAAAAAGAGCCAGCAGCAGTGTATGGCGAAGCGCCGAGGAGGCACGGGGCATCAGCTGCAACAGAGCAAAGCCGATGAGGGAGAAGGCGGCGCCTTCCCACAGGCTGGCAGCCAAGGTCGTGGCGAGCAGTGACGACAGTTTCAGGAGAGACGCAATCATTGGCCGGGCTCCTCCTGCTCTGTGGATCGTGCCGCAGCCTCGGCTTCCGCAATGGCCTGCTTGAGCCGGGCCAATTCTTCTGCGCTGACCTGGCCGTCTCCCAACACCGCGAGCATCAGCTTTTCGCGGCTGTTTTCAAAGAAGCGGCCGATCACATGGCGCACTTCACTCTGCTGCGCATCGTGTTCGGCGACCACCGCTGTATAGAGGAAAGCGCGGCCATCCTGACGGTGCTCGACGTAACCCTTGGATTCCAGGATGCGAATGGTTGTCAGGACAGAGTTGTAGGCCAGCCGCCCATCGGCAGGCATGGCCGAGACAAGGTCCTGAACGGAACATTCGCCTAGTCGCCATAGCAGGCGCATCAGCCGGAGTTCGGCCTCGGTGAGCGTATTGGAGCGGCGTGGCGGCATAGCGTCTCAGAGAGATGGACGGGCAACTAATGTTTTAGTTAGCACCGGGGGAAAATTCTCAGCGCCGCTGGCATTGGAGAGCCAAAAGTGCTTCTGGCTAAGCCGTTTGGCCGAACAGGCTGCGCCTGACGGCCGCTTCCAGTTCCTTCGTATCTATCGGAGGGGTCTCAATCTTTACGCTCGGAGCGGAGACAGGAGACGGTTTTGAGACGAAGACCGGGCGATCGGGGATCGCCGAAGCCAACGCTCGAGGCGACTCGACGATGGACTTGCGCCGGGGAGTATAGGTCCGCTTTTCTTTGGGGGGCAGTACGATCACCGGCGGTTCACTCCGGGGGGAGGACCGTTTCTTCGAGGATGTCTTACGAGCCGTCTTGGGTTCTACGTCAAGTGTATTGGACAAATTTTCGACGAAATCGCGGATATGGCGAAGCCGTTCTATTTCTGTATCGATTTCGCGAATGATCCATTCAATGTCCATATCTTAAGAATAGCCGACGATCGGGTATGTTTTGCTGTGGTTGATTGTTGATCGGCAATTTAGAAGTAATACAAAGGTAATTGGATTCACTCCCGCCTGTGAAGGATACTTGACGGCGTGGGTTTCCATCGCAAAACAATTGCCCTGACAAACAGCTCGCTTTCGGTGAGTATTGTGCCGGAAGAGGGCGGCCGGATCAGCTCTGTGGTTTCCCGGATCAGTGAGATCGAGTTCCTTCTGCAGTCAACGAACGAGGATCTCCACTTGAAGCCAGGCTATGATTCACAATTCCAGGACGGCGCCTGTGCGGGAATCGAAGAGTGTCTTCCGACGGTAGGCATTTGTGACGACACAACCGCAGGTGGCCCCGTCCCCGATCACGGCGATTTCTGGCAACTCAGCTGGCAGGTGACTGCACAATCGTCAGACTGCCTCGCTCTTGTGGCGAATGGATTCAGCCGGCCTCTGCTATTTCAGAAGACGATCTCACTGCAGGAGAGTGGCCTCTCCATTCACTATCGTGTTCAGAACCTGGGACAGAGTGCTACGTCGTTCCTGTACGCCTGCCGGCGGAAACATTACAGTTGGCCTACTCCCGTACGGGAAGAATGGGACAGCTTGGCGATCAGGTCACCTGGCCTGGCAAAGAGTTCGACATGGTTCTTCCAGCCGAAACAGGAGAGGCCGAGATGCTCTACACCGGTAAATTGAGCACGGGCCGTTGCGGTCTGTTTCGATCAGTGAGGAAGCAGGGGTTGTGGGTGTCGTTCGCGCCACATAAGCTGCCATACCTCGGTCTCTGGCTCTGTTACGGAGGATGGCCTGGTGGATCGGGGCCGCAACAATATGCGGTAGCTTTGGAACCGACCACAGCTCCATGCGGCACTCTGAAACAGGCGCAGGAGCGGGGACTCGCTTTCCAGCTAGCGCCCAAAGAGGACTTGGAGTGGGAGCTGGGATTCCATCTCACGCCTCCTGGAATCACGTGGGAGGCATTCCGGGAGGCAGTCAATCAAAGTTAGTGATCTTTCTATTCCAGGCTATCCGGCTCGAGTTCGCTCTCGTCCTCAGTCTCGGAGATACGGCTGGCAAACAGCGGTAAATTGCTGCGCAACACAATATGAGGCGCGAGCTGTACGACTGGCGACTCGAGACTGCCATGGGTGAGGTAGGTTACGAGGTTCTCAAAGGCCACTTTGCCTTGGGTGAAGGGGCGTTGATAGAGCGTCGCCAGAACCTTATTGGACTTAATGAGCGTAGCCAGCTCCTGGAACAGATCGGTTGCCACCACCTGAACTTTGCCTAGCAGCCCCAGCTCTTCCAGCGCTTCGATCACGGCGATGCTGTTGGCCGTGCTGAGATAAAGTCCTTCGGGGCGATCCTTCTGCCGCATCAGCGTGAGCGCCTGGCGGTAAGCCTCCTTAGGCTTCTCGTGACCTTCCAGCGTGGGCATAAGCGTTAGATGAGGCGCCTGGATGGCCAGCGTCGCTGCGAATCCACTCAACTTTTCCGCGTGATCCAGCGTGGACAGTTCTCCTGTCAGGATGGCCACATTGGCTTTGCGTGGCAGCTTATAGGCAAGCAACTCAGCCGCAATCGAGCCACTGATATAGGCATGCGCAGAGACGGAACCGATGCGTCCCGTATCGGGAGCATCGCTGCCGACACACATCATCGGGGTGCCGCTTCGTGAAATCTTGCGGATCAGTGGACTGAATCGCTGAATGTCTCCCGGAAGAAAGATCAGCCCGTCATACTTCCGTGCATGCGCCGCCTCAAGCGCCTCAATATCGCCGCTGCCGATGCGGGGATATTCGTGAAACTCGAGGGCGATCTGTGAGCCTATGGCCGCGCCGGCGGCAGCGCGGATGCCAGAGCGTAACGGATCGAAGAAGTAAGAGATGTGCTTTGGCAGGACAATGCCGATCGAGATGCGGCGGTTCAGCTTCAGGGCCTGCGCCGCAAGATTGGGTTTATACCCCATCTGCTCGGCCGTTTTGAGAACACGCGCTTTTGTCTTTTCACTTACACCGCGGCGGCCGTGAAGAGCACGGTCCACGGTTCCGATCGAGATATTCAGGGCCTCGGCAATATCTTTAATACTGATATTCTTCGGGTCATCATTCATGCAGGCTTTTGATCCGTTCCTGGGAATACGAGCTATTCTCTCACTGAAAACCGGTATGCCTTCCCATCTTGTTAGAGCATTTCTCCTGTTGCTGGGTATCCCGTGAAGAGTGTCCAGTGGCGTTTTCATTGAGGAAAACGCCCATAGATGCACAGGCCCTGTACTACACCTACAGGAGAAAAGCTCTAGCGCTGCAGAACTCCTGCCTCAATCTCCTCAAGACTGCGACCCTTGGTTTCCGTGACCGAGGTTGCAACAAGAATGCCTCCGAGGATGCAGATCGCACCATACCCGGCGAAGACCCACGCTGTACCCAAACGGCGATTGAGGATGGGGAAGCTGTAGGTCAGGGCAAAAGAGGCGATCCACAACGCGCTGACAGCAATGGAGACACCCTGTGCGCGAACGCGTTGAGGAAAGATCTCAGAGATCAGAACCCAGGTCACAGGGGCAAGCGTCAGTGCATAGCAGCCGATCGCGCTCAGGGTAAGTACGAGAACTGCGATGCCGCCCATACCGGCTCGATACGCCATCGCGCACAGAAAGTGAGAGACGGCAATGCCTGCGCAACCGAAGATCATCAGCTTACGTCGTCCTACCCGATCGATCAGGAAAACGGCCGCAATCGTAAAAACCAGATTGATGGTTCCGGTAATGACGATGTTGAGGAAGATGTCGTTGGCGCCATAGCCGTCGTTGCGGTAGACCTCCGCCGCATAGTTGAAAAGCACATTAATCCCCGTCCATTGCTGCAGGATGGCCAGGGCGATCCCCACAAGCAGAATGCGACGGACAGCGGGAACTGCCAGTTCCTTCCAGAGGCTGGTCGCAACCTTGTGTTCGAGATGCAGCGTGCGGTCGATATTAGCCAGCTCCACCTGGCCATAGGTCTTGCCGCCCACTCGCTGATGCGTGCGCTGCGCATCCTCTTGCCGTCCGAGGGCAGCTAGCCAGCGTGGGCTCTCTGGAAGCCATAACGAGGCAAACGCGAAGGTGACGGATGGAATCACAAGCGCGCAGAACATCCAGCGCCATCCGTATTGCACATTCCATGACGAGAAAAGCATGTCCATGGAGGCATGTTCCGGGATGGGCTTCGCCACGAGCCAGTTGACCAGTTGGGCAAGCAGGATTCCCA
>JAEKKE010000218.1 GCA_019510535.1 Acidobacteriota bacterium | reverse complement strand
ATAGATGATCGGAGTGCGCTCCGTCTGTTCCGAGAGATCGCGAGACAGAACCGTAGAAAATTAGAAGCCGGTGACCATACCTGGCAGGGGCTGGCGTTCGAGCTTGCTACGGGATGCGACCAGGGGCGTGAAGCAGCTCAAAGTTAGCTCCCCGAACTCCACGGAGCACCAGAGCATTTTCCCTGTAGGTGTAGTGTAGGGGGCCTCGGCACCTATGGGCGTTTTCCGCAATGAAAACGCCGCTGCACACCCTTTTCGGGCTACCCAACAACAGGAAAATGCTCTAAACCGCCAATGCACTCAATGACAAGCAACGAGTGCCGAGCCAACCCATCGCTGTATTGCAAACCGATTGGGTGAAATTGGTCCGTCCACTTATTGACTCTCCTCTACCAAAACCGGTAGGCTTTCCTGCGGAAACATCCAATTCTCTCGAAAGTGGTCTTGCCCGCATGTCGAAGTCTCTCTTTGCCCTGGCCCTACCAATTCTAATGACGGGAGCCGCATATGCGGCCCCGGTCTGCAATGTGACCCAGTACGGCGCGAAGGCCGATGGGGCGACCAAGAACACCGCCGCGATTCAGAAGGCCATTGATGACTGCTCCTCGAAGAAGGGCACGGTCGTGCTTTCGGGCGGAACGTTTGTCTCGGGCCCGCTGGTACTGAAGAGCAACATCACCTTCCGCCTTGAGAAGGGCACGACGCTGCTGGGATCTGCGGACCACGACGACTATCCCAAGATGGAGGTGCTGCGGGCAGCGGGCCGTCAGTCACTGATCTCGTCTGACCACGCGGAGAACATCACCATCACCGGCGGTGGTGTGATTGACGGCAACGGCGAGAGCTGGTGGAAGGAAGCTCGCGCCAGCAAGAATGCGGGCTTTGTGGGCGGCGATACCATCTTCCGTCCGCGCCTGGCGGTCTTCAACTACTCCAAGCACATCAAGATGGAAGACATCACCTTCCAGAACTCGCCCTCCTGGCAGGTGGTTCCCTACTACTGCGACGATGTCATCATCCGCAATGTTCGTATTCTGGCGCCGGAGCATTCGCCGAACTCCGACGCGGTCGATCCCTTCTCGACCTCGAATATGATCATCGATCACCTCTACGCCGATGTGGGCGATGACAATATCGCCATCAAGTCTGGCTTGGTGAACTCACCCGGTCCGGATGCTCCGTCGAAGAACATCACCATCACCGATTGCACCTTCATGCACGGCCATGGACTCTCAATTGGAAGTGAGATCGCCGGAGGAGCGCAGAACATCCGCGCTGAGCGCATCCACTTTGACGGCACCGATCAGGCACTGCGTATCAAGGCCAACCGCGATCGCGGAGCTGACGTCTCCAATATCGTGTTCAAGGACATCGATATCAAGAACGTGGGCATGGCCATCCTGATCTCGGAGTATTACCCGAAGGTGCTTCCACCCGAGGGCGATTCCGCCCAGCCGGTAACGCGCCTGACGCCGCTCTTCCATGACATCACTATCGAAAACGTCACTGCCACCAATGCCAAGGCCACCGGCGTCATCATCGGCCTGCCGGAGTCGCCGGTGAAGAACGTCGTGCTGAAGAATGTGCACCTGGAGGGCGGTACGGGCTTCCGCATCAGTGATGCCACTGTTACCGCGGAGAACTTCACCGTCAAGGCCGAGAAGGGCGAGGCAATTACTGTTCTGCCTTCGGCCAAGCTGACGAAGAAATAGAAGCACCGCATGTATCCAAACAGGCCCGGCACTGCCGGGCCTTTCGCTTTAAACTGGTAACAGGCAATCCCCGTGACCGACCAGGACCTCATTCAGATCACCACTGCAGCGCTGGCTTCCTCTGCCGAGCGTGCGGGGCATCATCTTGCCTGCCATGCTGGATGTCATCAATGCTGCATCGGTGTCTTTCCCATCTCGCAGCTCGATGCCCATCGCCTGCGTTTAGCGTATGAGGTATCTCCAAAGCGAGCTGCGATCGAAGCACGTGTGCAGGATGCTATTAAGCGCCTGAGCCCCGAGTTTCCGGGAGACCCGGTGACCGGTTTGCTGGACCCGGACGATCCCGCCTTCGAGGAGTTTGCCAACGATGAGCCCTGTCCGGTGCTCGATCCGGTTACAGGAACCTGCGATCTCTACGAGGCGCGGCCAATCCCCTGCCGGACCTTCGGCCCTCCTATGCGTACTGAGGATGACGGTCTTGCCGTGTGTGAGTTGTGTTTTACGACAGCGACTCCCGAGGAGATTGCTGTCGCAGAGGTAGATCCGACCTTCCTGTCTTTGGAAGAAGAGCTCAATGCGGAGTACGAGGAACAGACAGGTAAGCACGGACCGACGTTGATCGCCTGGGCGTTGCGATAGGGAGTCAGTAGTCCAAATGCGAGGCTTCCCTGCCCACCCTAGCGTTGCGAGTGTGGGGCACCCACAGGGCGAGGAAACGGTGGTAAAAGCGGGTCCTTCGCTACGCTCAGGATGACAAACGGATGGCGTTCTCCACAGACGAGCACCGGCAACAACGCTGTAGGAAACCATCTAAGCTAGACCAGTGCCTTTCACCGCGATCCTGGAAGCGCTGCAACGCGGCGCAACAATTCTGACCGGCAATCAACGTGCCGCCCGTTCGCTTTCGCGCGAATACGCACGACATCAGCGCGCGCAAGGTCTGCGCGTGTGGCAGGCGCCCGTCATTCTTCCCTGGTCGGCCTGGACGCACGCTCTCTGGCAACAGCTTCTTGTTGACGGCCATGAGCATCGGCTTCTACTCAACCCATGGCAGGAGTCAGAGGTATGGCGTCAGATCATCGCTGACGATGAACGGCTCTCTACACTGCAATCGGCAGGTTCGCTGGCACCGCTGGCGCAACGCGCCCACACCCTGCTGCATCGCCATCGTGCCCGGCGCAATCTGGAAGTCCACAACCTGAATGCCGATCAGCAGGCCTTCCTTCGCTGGCTCCATGCCTTCGAACGCATGTGCCGAGCTGATGCCTGTCTCTCTTCCGCCGAACTTGAGACCGCCTTGCTCGCCAAGGCCGGCGAGCTTCGTCTTTCCCCGGAGTATCTGCTGCACGGTTTCGATGGCCTGACGCCCGCGCAGCAGGCGTTGCTGGATGCGCTACGTACGCGGACCACTTTCTCTGAGACACCACCAACCGCGATCACCGCACAGGCATCGCTCCATGCGGCCAATAGTCCCGATGATGAACTGCGTTATCTCGCGCAACAGGTGCGGGATCGACATGCGGCGGAACCTGCGGCACGGATTGCAGTCATTGTGCCCGATCTGCATTCGCAGCGATCGATCGTCGAACGTGCCTTTCGCAATACGGTCGCTCCGTGGCTCAATCGTGTGGGCAACACGGCTCCTGCGCCCTTTGAGTTCACGCTCGGCACACCACTCGCCCAGCAGCCCGCGATCATTGCAGCCCTGCGGCTGATCCGCTGGACCAACCGGCCTCTCCCTCTCGACGAGGTTTCAAGTCTGTTGCGCTCTCCTTTTCTCAAGGGAGCCGAGGTGGAGTTGCTGGCGCGTGCGGATTTCGATGCTCGTGTCCTGCACGAACAAGCATTAGTTGAACCTACGCTCTCCGCCGATCGGCTGCTCTCGCTGATCAGGACGCGGCATGCTCCGCGGCTCGATCGTCTGGAGGAGGTGCTCCAGAGTATTCGCCGCACCAGTACGCGCGCGCGCAGCTTCTCCCAGTGGTCCACCAGCCTTCATGCGCTGCTTGAGGCCTGCGGATGGCCGGGAGATCGCACGCTGGACTCCGCCGGTTTCCAACTTATGGAACGCTGGCAGAACCTGCTCGACGATCTGACAAGCCTCGACTTCATGGGCGGAACATACAGCTTCAGCCACATGATCGGTGCCCTGGAACAGGCCGCGCACAGCACACTGTTCTCGCTGCGCTCCCTTGATGCGCCGATCCAGATCATGGGAGCTCTTGAGTCCGCCGGAAGCACCTTCGATGCGATCTTCTTCCTGAACGCGACCAACACGGCCTGGCCTGCACCGGTCTCCACACATCCCCTTCTGCCTTTCGCACTGCAGCGCATCAACGCCATGCCCGGAGCCGATGCCGCGGCTGACATTGCCCAGACACAGCGCATCACAAACCGGATCCTTGCCAGTGCTCCTACGGTGGTGGTGACGTATGCCCGCGAGTTTGCCGAGGGAGAACAACTACCCTCCCCTTTGTTTACACACCTGCTGCAGGTCGACGCGGTGTCAAAACCGCTCTCATCCCCTGATGTGAAATTGGAACCAATTGACGATACCGAGCCGATTCCTGTTCCACATGGGACGTTACGCGGCGGCAGCAGTCTTTTGCGCAACCAGGCGGCATGTGCGTTTCGCGCCTTTGCCGAGGGGCGCCTGCATACGCGCGCTATCAACGATGACTCTCCGGGCCTGACTCCACGTTCCCGCGGCAATGTGACACATGCGGTGCTTGAACACTTCTGGAAGGACGTCGTCAGCCAGACAGAGTTGAAGGCTATGCCGGCTGCAGAACTGGGGACGCGTGTGGATGAGGCTATCGACCACGCCTTCACACAGATCGCCGCCGATGCCTCTTCCTGGAACCTTGCTTACCTGGGCGTGCAGCGGGAGCGACTACGGAAGCTGATATTGCAGTGGCGTGCAGCGGGAGCGACTACGGAAGCTGATATTGCAGTGGCTGGAGTACGAGAAGAAGCGGAGTGACTTCACCGTCGCCGGCGTCGAAGAGAAGCGCGAGAATGTCGCGTTTGGTCCGCTGGAGCTGACCCTTCGCGCCGACCGCATCGATCGCACAACAGAGGGCCTGGTACTCATTGACTACAAGACAGGTCAGGCGAAGCCGAAGTCGTGGCTTGGCGACCGTCCAGACGAACCGCAGCTTCCTCTTTATGCCTCGCTTCCCGCGGAAGAGCCTATTGCAGCAATTGCCTTTGCCACATTGCGCACCGGCAAGGAGTTGCAACTCGCCGGCTTTCAGAGCTCCGTGGGCATACTGCCGAAGCCTAACAAACATCAGCCCAAGGAACCCTTCGACAAGACCCTTGCCGGATGGAAGGATGTCTTGCGGCGGTTGGCCGAAGAGTTCTATGCCGGCCACGCTGAGGTGAACCCGAAGAACTATCCCGCCACCTGCGAGTTCTGCGAACAG
>JAEKKE010000679.1 GCA_019510535.1 Acidobacteriota bacterium | reverse complement strand
AATCCAAGTCCGAGATCCGCTTTCATCAGATCAGCCGCTCCACCGGCGAGCGGGTGAAGTACCAGAAGGTCAGCGCCTCTGAAGCAAACGAGTCGACGCCCGCCTCCACGGTCGAGAAGTCCGACATCGTGAAGGGCTACGAGTTCCGCAAAGGCGAGTACATTCAGATCGAGCCGGAGGAGATTGCCAACCTCCGCATCCCCTCCCGCAATACGATCGCCCTGGAACAGTTCATCGCGCTCGAAGAGCTGGACCCCGCCTTCTTCGAAAAGCCATACTTCGTTACCCCGGAGAATGCAGCCCAGACAGAAGCCTTCGTCACCATCCGCGAAGCGTTACGCGGCATGAAGAAGGCAGGCGTCGGCAAGATCGCCTTCGGCGGCCGCGAGCATCTAGTCGCGATCGCCGCACCCGCGGACAAAGAGCTCAAGGGCCTGATGGCCTATACCATGCGCTACCAGGAAGAACTCCGTGACGCGAAGGAGTACTTCAGCGAGATCAAAGACGTCACGGTCGAAAAGGACCAGCTCGATCTCGCACAGGAACTCATCAAGCGCAAGGCGCAGAAGTTCGATCCATCGAAGTGGCACGATGAGTATGAAGCAGCGTTGCGCGCCATGGTGCAGGCCAAGATCGACCACCAGCCGCTGCCGGTGGAAGAAGAACACCGGCCGATGGCCAAGGTCATCAACCTGATGGATGCGTTGCGCGCCTCCGTTCATGGCAACAAGCAGGAAGCAGCCGCCGAAGCCACAGGCCGCAAGAAGCCCGCGGCGAAAGCTACGACATCCGATGCGAAGCGCGGCATGGAGATCGTGAAAGAGACGAAGGCTGTGGCGAAGAAGGGTGCGAAGAAGAAGTCAGCCTAAGCAGATTGAATCATTGAAGAATGGAATGATTGAATAGTCCTCGGTGATGACGAAGCTTCTACCCCTCCTGCTGACCGCTACTGCTCTGGCCCCACCTGATGCAACACCCAGGCAGGCGTGGAAGAACTTTCACGATCTGCTGCAACAGCAGTGCCCTGTTAAGCGCCTTGATCTGATGGCGCCTGCGGAGCTGTTGAACTCCATCGAAGATTACGAAACCCAACTCTCGGCACAGGACATGGCGCTGGTCGACAAGTAC
>JAEKKE010000217.1 GCA_019510535.1 Acidobacteriota bacterium | reverse complement strand
GCATGCTGCCGCGCATCCGTTTCAATCCCGAAGAGCCCCCGGATGGCAGGCGAGAGCACCATCGCAGACGACCACAACTGGTGCGAGCTGCTGCGTCCCAGCGGCTGATAGAACTTACCCGACAACACCTCGGTGACAAAACCCGGATCCTGCAGCCAGGTAAGCTGCATATTCTGACGCAGATGCTCGGTGGCGGAGAGCGTATGTCCTGAGCGAAACTCCGCCATGCTGACCCAGCCGGTGTAGAGCGGCCACACCGAACCATGGTGATAGCTGATGGGATCGTAAATCGCCGCCGAACTCGCTACCGAACGCGTTCCCCAGTCCGTACTGAACTGCGAGCCAGCCCACGCAGCAAACATCTGGTTTGCATCCGGCAGACTCAGATGTCCATTCCACCAGGCGACGCTCGAAAAGATCGACGGTACATGTTCGTATGCGCTATTGGTATCGCGGCTGAAGGCATACATGCCGTCGCTGCCGCGGAACTCCTTGAGGAGCGTGGCAATTGACTTTGCCGTGGCGGCTGCGGACGCAGAGAGGTCCCCATCGTTCATCAGCGTTGCCAGCCGCGACATGGCTTCACTGCTCTGCTGGTCGAGTGCCACCAGGTAGATCTCCTGATGCGGCAGCTTCGGCAGCCACTCTTCCACCCAGCCAGTCCCCTGTGAGTTATCGAAAGCGCCCGCAGTGGTGTGAGCACGGGTAAACGCATACGCCCGCTTCAAGCTGTCCCAGTGTGTCTGCAGAAACGCAACATCACCCGTAGCTCGGACGTAGTCTTCCATCTGCATGACGAACAACGGCGTCGCATCGGCGGAGGCATAGAGATACGGAAGCTTTGTCCACTCCACCGCGTCGGCTGTCTGCGAGTACTCGTGCATCATCTTGCCGTCTTCGCGCTGATGCGAGATCAGGAACTCGAGTGCCTGGCGGCTCAACGTAAAGTCGCCATAACTATTCACCGCATAGAGTGTCCACAGCGTGTCGCGGCCGAAGAACCAGCCGAAGCCAGGCCGGGCTGAATCACCCGACGTATACCATCCGCCGGCGAGACCCGCGCCGTCGCTGCGCGCAATCTTCGATTGCTCGATTGCCACCTCGGACCACCGCAGCGCTTCATCAAAATGCTTATCGGGCGTATGTGCGGTCAGGCGCCGATCGAAGAAATGAGCGAAGTAGTCTGCCGTGGATCGGTAAAGATCCTGAACGTGATCGCCGGCAGCAAAGGTCTTTTCCAGTAACGTGCGCCTGTCTTGCTGTGTGCTACTCGTCAGATCTGCCACCGAACACAGCAGCGGATAGAAGTGTGCATCGTCCTTTGCCGGATCGTAGGTAAAGGTGAAGGTCAGCGGAGTAGTCTGGGGACGTTCCTGATAAGGACGGATGTCGCCATGGGTCGCTTGCGGCATGGCGATAGCGCCGAAGAAGGCGGGGTTGTCCGTCTCCAGCAGATAGGCGCCGCCGGTGCTTGCGGGAACCCAGCTACCGTTCGGACGGCCGAAGTTCGGCGCAGGCCACTGACGTTCGAGGCTTGGATCGAGTGAGAGCGTAATCGCTGCGGGGCGCGATGCATGGACCTCGAAGAGCACCACTGCGGTTGCCTGACCGGCGGGCTGTCCGCGCGGAATGAACATGTGCTGCTTCACCGTGATGGCAGCATGCGAGTAAGTAATGGTCGTGTGGTCCGGACGGACCTCGATCTCCGCAGCCTGTGCGTTGAGATCGATAAGCGCAGGATATCCCTCAAGCCGGGCTGAGAGCTTCGCGTTGTGAAAGATCTTCACGGGGAGAAGCCACAACTCAAAGCCTCCATCCTGCTGGCCGAGAATGGCTCCGCGCTCTCCCGTCACAGAGAAGGGCTGATTGGGACGGGCGACATGATCGATGACGAGTGGGTTTGCATCCAGCGCAAACGCATCGACAGCATGGAACTCACGCTGCAGGTACGCACGATCGAGCGGCAGCGATTGTGCATGTGCACTCGGGATTGAGAAAAGCTGCGAAACAGCAAGAACGGACAGATACAAAATGCGTGGCGCGACGGAACGCATGAGACCTCAGGTGCTGGAGCTATTTTCCCTGTTGCTGGGTATCCCGGAAGAGGAGCGCAGCGGCGTTTTCATTGCGGAAAACGCCCATAGATGCAGAAGCCCTCCGCTACACCTACAGGGAAAATGCTCCATGGGAGAGATTCTTGTGTTTTCAGGAGGTAGATGCAAGTGGGCGTGAAGACCGATAGCGGCCCTCACGCCCTGCTTTCGGATTAGAACTGCAGACGTGCCGCGAACTGCAGACGGCGCATCGTGCTGTTCGGTTCGAGGGAGGTGATGGTGCCGGCTGTCGACTGTGTGGAGGCCGAGCAGTCGATGCAGCGGCCGTAAGTTGCGGTGGGGATATCCAGCGCCGCGTGGTTGAAGACGTTGAAGGCCTGGAACTGGAACTGGCCCTTTACACGTTCGGTGATCGGGAAGTCCTTGATGAGCGAGGCATCCGCAAAGAAGTCGCGGGGCCCAACCATCGAGAGACGGCCGATGTTGCCGAACTGTCCGAACTGAGGACGGCTGAACGGACCGGAGACGGCTCCATTGGTTGTAAGCGCTGCCACCGGCGTGAAGTAACGGCGGGAGTGACTCGACGTATCGAAGGAACCGACCGACAGCGGGAAGGCCGACGCATTGCCGTTCGGGCGGCAGAGGCTGGTCGTTCCCGGACTGGCGAAGCCGGTGTCGAGGTCCTGATCCGACGCGCACTCCGCATAGGTGGGCGTGAACGGACGTCCGCTCTCCCAAGTGCTCTGCCCAGAGAGAGACCATCCGCCGATCACGTAATCAACCGGCTTGCTCACCTTGGAGAAGAGCATGCGATTCCTGCCGAAGGGCAGCTCATACACACCGCTCAGCACAAAGATGTGTTCGCGGTTGGTGTCGTTGCGGCCCCACGAGGCGCGCTTGTTCACCTTGGTCTGCAGTGCGTTGTAGATAGCGCGGCCATTCGCCTGAGCGCTGGTCATGCCGCTGGAGCAGCAGGTAACGACCTGCCCTTGATACACACCGGAGAACCGGTTGTAGTACGGACGGCGCAAGGTGTTGCCGGCGGCAAGCTGTGTCGCCGAGGTTGGCAGACTTGGGCTGTTCAGATCGTAGCCGAAAGTCTCACCGGGATAGACGCGGTCGCCGATGTTGCCGACGTATGCGATCTCAGCCGTAGTCTTGCTGCCGAACTGCTGCTGGATGGCAACGTTGTACTGAAAGACCCGCGGCAATGTGATGCGATCGCCACGGAACTGCTGCGCGTACTTGTCCTGGAACGGAATGATGCCGTTCGTCGGAATAGTGAACGGAGTGGGCCGCGCCGGTGGTGCAGCTAGCGTAGCGGCATACTGGTTGGCGGCGTAGTTGCCGGTACGATTGACATCTTCATTGCCCTGCACCGGCAGATTGTGCGAGAGCACGCTTCCGAAGAGAGTTCCGAAATAGCCGACCGTGTCATAGGTCATGCCCGCGCCGGCGCGGACGACGGTGTTGGGATGAAGCTGGTAAGCGATGCCGAGACGGCCCGCGACGTTGGTGTAATCCATGCGCTGGCCGCCGTTAGTGCCGATGCCGTTCGCACCTGCAACACGAATGCCACCGGCCTCAAGCGAAGCAAAGCCGCCATGGCCCAGGCCGTTAACCGCTTCGGGGAAGATGAGATCCCAACGCACTCCATAGTTAACGGTGAGCTTTGGTGTGACACGCCAGTTGTCCTGCGCATAGAAGGCAAGACGCTTCTGATAGCTGTACTGATCGTTGATGAAGTCGCTGGCGTTACGGACGTTCTTCGCATAGCGCAGGTCCGCGCCGAAGCGGATGGTGTGATTTCCGCGGGTCTTGGTCCAGTTGTTCACAAGCTGGAAGACCTGCTCGCTCTGCAACAGCGGGCAGTTGCAGCCCTGGTTACCAAGGCCACTGAAGCCGCCCTGGTTGAAATTGAAGGTAGGAGCTCCGCCGGTATCAGCCGCGACATTCAGGTTGGGAATGCCGAGTGTATCGGCAGCGACCTGGCCGGGATACTTGCTCTCGGCAACGTGATAGCTGAGGAAGCCGAAGCGGAGATCGGTTGCAAGTGAAGGCGAGAGCGCCCAGTCGAGACCAGCGGTCGCGCTCTGATTCTGCGTGTTGGTAAGACCGCTGGTGTTCTGCAGGCCAAAGCCCTGTCCGCCGGCGGCGCCGAAGACCGGAACGCCAGTCAGACGGAAGAGAGCGTAATCATAGCGGCCGAAGAGGTGCAGGTTTTGCGTCGCCTGATGATCCAGACGAACGTCCGCCTGATCTCCATTGAGAACGCCGTTGCCGCTGGCGACGTAGTTGTTGGTCGTCGACGTTCCATTGGCATTGGCTGCAGGAATAAGGCGCAGCAGGTTCACCGCCTGGGGAGAGAGCGAGCTTACCGGAATCTGTCCGGGCGTGCTGCTGTACGGAGTCTTCGTGACGGGGTTATAGAGCACCTGGCTGGTGTACTGCGAAAGGTTGCAGTTTCCGCTGGATGCAAGGCAGCTGGAACGCAGCAGCGCCGTGGGTACGTTCTGCTGCAGGGTGCTGCCGAGCCGTTGACGCAGGCCCTGGTAGTCGAGGAAGAAGAATGCCTTGTCCTTAATAATGGGACCGCTGAGTGCTCCGCCGAACTGGCTGTAGAGCTCACTGGGGACAAAGCGGTTGCTGACAGGGTCGGCCTGGTACTGCGTAAATGGGTTGCGGGCGTAGAAGTAGTCGCTGTGGCGGAAGAAGAAGGCATCGCCGTGAAGGTCATTGCCGCCCGATTTGGTGGTGACGTTGACGATACCGCCGGCAGCTCCGCCGAACTCGGCATCGTAGTTCTGCGTGATGACCTTGGTCTCGGCAATGGAGTCGAGCGTTGGGTTAATCACGATGATTCCCAGGACGGGGTCACGATTATCCGTACCATCGAGGACGAAGCCCTGCTCGCCGTAGTTGGAGCCGTTGGAGTTGAGAGCGATGCCGCCCTGCGGGTTCTCCGGCCCGGCGATGTTGAAGCTGGAGTGCTGCACGCCCGGGGTCAGCAGCAGGAAGTTGGTGAAGTTCCGGGTGAAGTTGGGGACGTTCGCGATCGTGGTCTGATCGAGCACCGTCGCAACGTCCGCCTTGTCCGTCTTCAGGGCGGGAGCTTCGGTGGTGACATTGATGGTCGTGGTCGTAGCCTGCAGGCCGACGGTGAGGTCGACCTTCTGGGCGCTGTCCGCATGGACGTCGACGGGCTGCGATTCGGACGGGGAGAAGTTGGGAGCCTCAACCTTCACCTTGTAGGTATCGGGGATCAGGCGATCGACCCGCCAGCCACCGTCGGGCCCAGAGGTGACGACCTGCTGGGTTCCCTTCTGAATGTCTGTCACGGTCACTGTGGCTCCAGGAATGGCGGCACCGGTCGCGTCGAGTACGTTGCCGTACAGCGATCCGTAGAGTGCCTGGGCAGAGAGCTGCGCCGCACCGGCCATCAAAAAGACCAGTGCGAGCAGACAGTAGCCCACTAGGGATACACGTCGTTGCTTCTTCATTGCGTTTACTCCTGCATGGTGGAAGCCATGCGTCGTCTCTTTTCGGGACGTCGTGTTGGATGCATCAGCTTTACACGCGGACTTCTCCGTTACACCCGTTGGCAATGCGCTTTACGGTCAATTCACCGTGCTTCACGGGGAGTAAACTGTTGATTGGAAATGAAGTTCAGTCCGGAAGAGATCGAACAGTACCGGAGCGTTACGGAGCGGGTTTCAAACGGTTCTCAGCTCGCCGCTTCTCCGAAGCTCAGGGAGTTCCTGAACTACATCGTGGACTGCGCTTTGCGCGAGTGCCCGGAAGAAGCCTCAGAGCAACAGATTGGAGTGAATGTCTTCGGCCGCAAGCCGGGCTACAACTCCAGTGAAGATTCGATCGTTCGATCACAGGCGCGATTATTAAGACAGAAGCTCGCCTCCTTTTTTAAGGAGGAAGGTGCGTCGGAGCCCATCACCATCGAGATCCCCAAGGGCCACTACCTGCCTGTCTTCAAGAAGCGTTCGATCGGCGAGACCGGCCTTCCGGCAGTGGCGTCTGCCCTCTCGCTTCCCTCGGCCGTCATAGCTCCCGAGAGCCGTGGGCGGATATCGCTCGGCATCATCTTTATCCTGGTTGCTCTGGCTGCTGGCCTTGTACTTGGCTATGCCTTGCCGCGTAGTGGGGTCGCATCTGCGCAGTTGCAAGATCCTCTATGGGCGCCGTTTCTCAGCCAGGACCACCCGCCGCTGGTGATCTACAGCAACCCCATCTTTCGCGGCGCTCCTTTAAAGGATGGGCTTCGGCTGCTTCCTCCCGGCACGGTCAGCAATGCGCCGGAAGACGACACCTACACCGGCACCGGAGAGGCGCAGGCCATCTATACCCTGACGCGTTTTTTCGACCGCGCGAATCGCGACTTCGTGCTGAAGCGAAGCAGGCTGGTGACGTGGGATGACGCGAAGTCGCGCAACCTGGTCTTTCTGGGAGCTGCAACGCAGAACACGGCGCTGGCCGAATTGCCGACTGCGACCCAGTTTGTGATCCGCCTGGATGAGAATGCGCATGGCTATGTGAGCAATGAACATCCGCTTGCCGGGGAGCCGCATGAGTTTGTCACCGACGGTAGCGATGAGTACGCCATCATCGCCTTGCTGCCGGGCCTTGAGTCTTCGACGCGAATCCTTGCCTTTACAGGTTTGACGACGGTTGGCACACAGTCTGCCGTAGAGTTCGCGCTGGATCCGATGCATCGTGCCGATCTGGCAAGGCGCGCCGGGCTGGACCATAGTCTGGCGCGGCCGTTCGAGGCGTTGCTACGGGTGCATGTAAGACGTAACGTTGGGCTGGATTCAGAGATCGTCGCGTTTCATACGCGGTAGTTGGGTTCGAGCTTCGCTCGAAGCCCACATAAGCTTCGCGTATGTGGGGCACCCAGAGTCTGGGCTCGACTAGTTTCCGGTAGCCTTTGGGCCGCCACTGTTCGCGTCGGCCAGCTTCATGCCACTCAGACCGCTCGTATAGCGGGCAACACCTTTATAGATGGACTCAGCGATGCGCTCGCGGTAGTCCGATTGGCGGAGCTGTGACGCATCTCTCGGGTTGGTCACAAACGAAATCTCAGTGAGAATCGACGGCATATTCGCGCCGATCAGTACGACAAACGGAGCCTTCTTAATACCGCGGTTCTTCAGGCCGTCGTTGCCTTTCTGCAGACCGCTGTAGAGTGACTGTTCGACATCGAAGGCAAATTCGCGCGACTCTTCGATCTTGTCCTTCAACGTGATCTTCTTCACCAGGTCACTCAACTGCGAGATCGACTGGTTGGAGACCGCGTTCTCACGAGCAGCAACCTCCAGCGCATCTGGCTGCGAGGTGAAGTTCAGATAGTAGGTCTCAACACCGCGCGCGGAGTCATCGCGTGAGCTGTTGGCGTGGATGGAGAGGAAGAGATCGGCCTGTGCCTTGTTGGCGATCGCCGTCCGTGTCTCCAGTGGAATAAAGGTGTCGTCGGAGCGTGTATAGACGATGTCCGCACCCAGGCGCTCGTGCAGCAATTTGCCGAGACGTAGCGCCACGTCGAGCACGACATCCTTCTCCATCAGACCGTCGACACCGAGGGTGCCGGCGTCATGGCCACCGTGGCCGGCATCGATCACGATGCGGCCGATCTTCAGACCGAGAGCGCGCACGAGCGAGGTCTCGCCCGCAGTGGTCGGTGTCGCCATATGGCCGATGGGCTCATCCGCAGCGGCGATCTTCCTTCCTTTGCGCTGTTTCTTGTCCGCGGCGGGAGGAGCAGGCAGATCGTTCACCGCAACCTCCACCGGGCGCACACTGGCAGCGATGGGCTGTGTCGTCGGAGCAGACGTCGCCTTCACCTTACCGGGCTGTGCGCTGAGGTTCGCAACCTCACGCGTGTTGGCCTGCTTCGTCGCAATCGTGCTGGGCACGGCCAAGACCGGGGCCACACTCTTCTCCGGAGCAGGTGGCAGCGGCTCATCCTCAGTAATGGGATCGCTTGCCGGGCGAGAGATGCCTTCATGCTCATCACCGGCGGGCTTGGCCGGCTTGTCTGTGGCCTTTGCGGTTGCGCCATCGCCTGGCTGTTTGGCGGCAACTTCGGTGGGCTTGTTCTTCCCTGCACCTTTCGATCCGTGAATATCGATGATGAGCCGGTACGGATTCGGCAACAGGAACGCGGAGTACTCAGTGACATTGCTCACGTCGAGCACGACGCGGGTTACGTCATTTGAAAACTGGGCAATGCGGATCTTTTTCAGGAAGCCATCGTCGGTGACGGTAAAGTTCTTGCCCACCAGGTCCTGTGCAAGCCGTGTGCCATGTAGATCGAAGAAGATGCGCTCGGGATTGGGCACACGTGCGGCCTCATACTGCACCTCATCGCCGAGATCGATAGCGACACGCGTATAGTCCGGCGTGGACCAGTGGCGGATTCCGCTGACCTGTGCCAGTGATCCTTTGTGGCGCGGCATGGGCGC
>JAEKKE010000088.1 GCA_019510535.1 Acidobacteriota bacterium | reverse complement strand
GGCCAAAGTGGAAGTAGAGGGCCAACAGGGATGGGTCCGGCTTCTTCTCAAACTCCGCAACACGCTCTGCCGTGGAGCGCATCTTGTCCTGCTCGCCCAGATCGAGGGCAACGCGGCGGAAGTACTTCTGATGCGCGGCCACGTGACGGTCTCGCAGAAGCTGGAGCGGCTTGGCCGCTGCTTTGTTCAATGTGGCCCGCACGCCGGCATGAATCTCGTTTGTTGGACGATCCGGAATCTTGTCATAACCACGAAAGCCGGTGCCGGCTGTGAAGAGAATGTAGGCCGACCGCACCTTCTCGATCTGCAGCACATTATTTGCCGCGCGGGCCTTTCCATCCTTTGAAAGAATGCGAGCTTCGCTAACGAAGTACATGCCTTTGCCGGGCTCGTCTGAATACTGAATCGGATTGTCAGTCCTCAGGTAATTCGGTCTGCTGACCACCGGAGCCTTTCCCCGAATCACAAACGCCGTATCGCTGACATCAGCGGTGTGTCGCAGCTGACTATCCAGACGTACTGTGACGGTAACCGGCTCCGATGCCTCGATCGACATCACCAGCACATTATCGGGATAGGAAACAAAGCACTGCTTGGTAACATCCACGTTTCCTAATCGAAACGTGGTCTGCGCGATCGCCGTGTCAAGATTCAGCTCACGACGGTATTCGCTGACTTCTGTACTGCCATCTGCATTGTGGGCGAGTGTGACATACATATCACCAAGCGGCTGGTAAGCCTCTCCATAGGGTCCCTGCATCTCTTTACAAATCTGGTCGGCAAGATGATAGTTCTCATCTTGGAGGATTGCTTTCCTGACAGCAGCCAGCCTGCTCTTCGCTCCAGGATTATTGCCGTCTTTGGGATATCCCGAGTACAGCGTGTCTTCATTCAGAGAGACGCGGTCTTGCGTAGCACCGCCAAAGACCATTCCGCCCAGTCTTCCATTTCCAATCGGAAGCGCATCGATCCAATTCGAAGCCGGGGAGCGAAACCACATCGTGTAATTCGCATCATGATCGTTTTCGCGATGGTGAGATGCTGATTGCGCAACCTGCGAGATCGCGCGCGGAGCAACTGCTGCGAAGGGAAGAAATGCCCGGCGAGTAAGATGGCGCACTACGAGGTCCTCTGCGTGAAGTTAATGCGGGATGTTCCCTGATTCCAGCGATACACCGCGATGAGAGTACTACGAACGCCGGGTCGATTCGCGGATAACAATCTCTGCCGGCTCAATGGCGCGGCGAATAGCCGGCTTTTCCGGTGTTGCAGCTTTGGAATCCAGGATAGAGAGCAGCATCTTCGCCGTGCGGACACCGATCCGTGTACTTCCCTGGTCTACACTTGTCAGCGGAACGCGAAGATGCTCGTCATAGTGAAGGTTGCCACATCCCACGATCGCGATGTCCTCAGGGATGCGTAGCCCAGCCTCAAAAATCGCATCCATGGCGCCGATAGCAATGGGATCGCTGTAGCAGAAGACCGCATCGGGCTGCGGCTTCACCGCCAACAGGCGCTTCATCGCATCGCGACCCTGCAGCGTACTGTCGACGTCCACGGTTGAGGTTCCTACAACATACTTAGGGTTGGGCTCCAGCCCTTCTTCTTCGAAGGCTTTGAGGTAGCCCTCGTAACGTCCCCGGCCGATGGAGTTCTCCGGCCCCCGGATATGCGCAATCCGCTTGCGTTTGAGAGAGAAGAGATGCTGCGTCGCGAGGTATCCCATCTGCGCGTTGTCAGAACCGATGAAGTTGCAGCGAAATCCATCAAACGATCGATCCAGAAGGACAAGTGGCGTTCCCTGGTCCTGAATGTCGCTGAATAGCTTGGGGACGGCCGGGGCACACGATGCAACCACCAGGGCATCAAGGCGCAGCGCCAGAAGATGTTCCACCTCCTGCTCCTCCATTCGTGGATCCTCTTCCGAAGAAGAGAGCATCAGGTAATAGCCGTTCCTCCGCAGCGTAGCGGCGAGCGATTTCGCAATCTCGACGAAGTAGGGGTGTAGCAAGTCCGGTACAACCAGGCCGACGATGGAACTCTTGCCGGTGACCAGGGAGCGTGCCGCCAGATTGGGACGGAAGTTAAGCTCCTTTGCCTTATCGAGAACCCTCTGTCTGGTTTCCGGACCGATATCTCCGTGGCCGCGCATTACCTTCGAGACGGTAACAATAGAAACTCCAATTGCCTCGGCGATGTCTTTTAGCGTAGCGCGCATGAGGGAAGCTTATCGTATTCGCGGATTTATTCTCCTATGGAGTAGCGCTCCCATTGGACGGCTGTTGCTCGATATCGAGATCAATATGCTGAATCGTCCCGTTGAACGGGAACGGGCTCTCATAATCGCCTGCCGGCGACGCGCTGTCTTCGCCGATATCGAAGGTGTCTTCAAACGCGAACGCCATGCGTACCGTCTCCGGCAGCCGTTGTTTGGCGATAGGCTTATCGTTCACCAGCAGCGTGATGTTTGCCCCTTTTCCAATGCCTCCACCGTCGTAGCTGAACTCCAGCGTGATCTTGGCTGGTCCTGCAGGAAGTGGAGTCGGGGAGGCGATCGTCGTGATGCGCCGCTTGAAGTAGTTATAGGTGTACGTTGGCCGTCCATCCTTCAGATAGAGGCTGAAGCCGCCACCCTCGCCGCCGTCCGCCATCAGTACTCCATTGGTTTTGCCATTGGGAACCGTCACATACGCCGTAATCTTGTGCGACTTGTTTTCATAAGGGGGCGTCAGCGAGAGATACAGATGTCCCGTCCCGGTGTAGTACCTGAAGTGGTTGCCCTCCGGCCGCGCCTGCCGTCCTCCGAAGCGCGGGTCCAGGGGATAAACACGGTTCTGCTTCGCTTCTACATCGAAGAGAACGGCCAATTCTGCGACTTTGTCAGGGTTCCTGGCGGCGATATCATCTGCTTCGGAGTAGTCCTCGCTCAGGTGATACAACTCCCAGGGCTGGCGATTCGGGTCCGGAGGCGGCTGGTTGGTATACACCCAGGGAAGCAGGCCGCTACGTGAGGCCGCCATCCATCCGTCGTGATAGATGGCCCTATTACCCAGCATCTCAAAGTACTGTGTCGTCCGCTGGCTTGGGACATTGGCCGAGGCGAAGGTCGCCAGCATGCTCATTCCGTCCATGCGCTGCTGCTTCACTCCATTCACTTCAATGGGCACCGGGATATGTGCCGCCTCCAGAACGGTGGGGGCTACATCGGTTACGTCCTCAAACTGTTCCCGCAAGGCTCCGGCATCATGAATTCCCTTTGGCCAGAAGACCACCAGAGGGTCGCGCGTTCCACCCAGGTGCGAGGCGATGCGCTTGCCCCATTGGAATGGAGTGTCTCCAGCCCACGCCCAGCCCACCGGATAGTGAGGTGTCGTCTCTGGCCCGCCAAGTTTATCGAGGATCTTGAGCATCTCTGCCGTGGATTCCCGCTCGCCGTTGATCGCCGCCATGATGTTGCCCGTGCCTTGCAGGCCGCCTTCCAGGCTGGCGCCATTGTCTCCGGCAATAAAGAGAATCATCGTGTTGTCCAACTGGCCGGTATTGCGAATCGCGTCGATCACGCGCCCGATCTCGTGATCGGTCTGTGCCATAAATCCGGCAAAGACCTCCATCAGGCGTGAGGCGACCTTCTTCTCGTCCGGCGAAAGCGAATCCCATGCAGGAATCTCCTTTGGGCGAGCCGTCAGCTTCGCATCCTTAGGAACCACGCCGAGCTTCTTCTGGCGCTCAAAGACAATCTCGCGATACTTGTCCCAGCCCATATCGAACTGGCTGCGGAACTTGTCGATCCATGCCTTGGGAGCATGTAGCGGAGTGTGTGTGGCCCCGGGAGCAAAGTAGACGAAGAATGGCTTATCAGGAGACAAAGACTTTTCCGATTTGATCCAGCGGATGGCGTGATCGGCCAGGTCTTCGTTCAGCGTGAAATCGGTCTTGCGTCCAGCGGGCGCCGACATCTCGACCGGCTGTGTCCCAGAGGTAAGCTCCGGAAACCACTGATCGGTCTCGCCGTTCAGAAAGCCATAAAACTCATCGAACCCCTGATGTGTCGGCCAGTGATCGAATGGGCCGGAGATCTTGTCTTCGCTTTCCGGAATCAGATGCCACTTGCCGTAGGCGGCCGTTGCGTATCCGTTCATCTGCAACACTTGCGGTAACAGTGCCGCGCTCTTCGGGATCGACGCGTTATAGCCGGGGAAGTCGGTTGCCAGGTTGGTGATGGTCCCCATCCCGACAGCATGATTGTTCCTGCCCGTCAGCAATGCCGCGCGTGTGGGCGAGCAGAGGGCTGTGACATGGAAGCGGTTGTAACGCAATCCCTGCGCCGCGAGGGAGTCGAGTGTCGGTGTCGGGACTAAACCCCCGAATGTGCCGGATTGGCCATACCCGGCATCGTCGATCAACACCAGCAATACGTTCGGAGCGCCCGCTGGGGCCCGCAACGGTGGTGTCGGAGCCGCCGTTGAGTTCGCGAAACTGGCGCCAATGGTCCCCGTAAAAGGGGGACGCGCTATCGGAAGCACCGTCCTGTCCTGTGCCTGCGCATACATCGCAGTCGCCACGCAGGCAGCCGTAAGGGTGCAAAGCAGGGGAGAAAGAGGGCGCCTCAGATTCCGTTTGCTGACCATAGAAGCAGTTACTCCATTTCGCGAGCGAGCATTGAACTACAGTCCTAACACAGGTCTTCTGTGCGGTCACCCTCAGTCAGAATCCTGGCCTGCCAGTCAGCGGCCGGAAGGTCAGTACGTGTCGGATAAAAAGGCGGAGAGTCGCGTGGGTCCTTATCCATGGGAGGAACGCCGTGGTATTGATGAACTGCTTGAGCAGCTTCATCGTGAGTTCAGCTTCGACTGCCGACGACCCTTGATCTCCATACAGATTGCGTTCTTCGCGCGGGTCCTCGCGATAGCTATAGAGCTCCGATTGTCCCTGCGGCCTAAGGATGAGCTTATGCGTTTGCGTTCGAATCATCGCGGAACGAGAGACCATCGCCGGCTGCTCGTTGGTGACAGGGTTTCCATAGCAGGCAAGGCTATCGGCGCGCATCTCGTCCGGCATAAACAGGATGAGGTTCGGGCGCGCATCGACGTGCCTGAAACCGCCTGGGCAGCTTCATCCAATGCCCCAGAAGATTGGCCCATGGTGACGCTCGAATGCAAGATGCTGCCCCATCACCGTTCCACCGGAAAGACTCACAACTTGTCTGCGATTCAAGGTGCGCTACGTTCTTTCTCCCTGGATAGGGATTACTGCACGACGGAAAACGTGTCATGCAGCGATGCTGTCGAGCTGTCTCCGGCCCATACATCGAACTCCGATGCGTCAAGCGTCCAGCCACGGGAAGCGGAAGACCAGTAGGTCCGCTCCGGCGCTCCCACAACAAAGCTGACATCGCGCGATTCACCCGGTGCGAGCGTGATGCGCTGGAATCCCTTCAGCTCCCGTACCGGACGTGACGCGCTTCCCGATCTCTGATGCAGATATAGCTGGACGACTTCGTCGGCCTTCACTTTGCCGGTGTTCTTTACCGTCATCACAGCCGTTACCGGATCTTTGGTGTGGATCTCTTTCTTGCTCAGCCGGAGGTTGGAGATCTCAAAGCTCGAATAACTCAAACCGAACCCGAAGGGATATAGCGGCTCCGTCTGAAGATCCCAGTAGCGTGAGGTGAAATCAGGAGCGCCATATGGTTTATGCGAGAGGTTGTGGGCGTAATAGATCGGGATCTGGCCGGCATTGCGCGGCCAGGTCACTGGCAGCTTCCCCGCGGGAGAGACATCGCCAAAGAGAAGGTCGGCGACGGCGTTCCCTGTCTCCGTCCCTCCGAAGTAGCAGTCCATGATTGCGGAGACATGCTGCGAAGCCCATGTCACATCGAGCGGACGCGTGCTGAAGAGCAGCAGAACGACCGGCTTCCCCGTTGCAACGACCTTCTCCAGCAACTCCTGCTGACGTCCCGGCAATGCCAGCGAAGAGCGCGAGGCATACTCGAAGTCCATAAGCGCTGACTCTCCCAGAGCGAGCACCACAACGTCAGAATCGTTAGCCAGTGAGACAGCGTCCTTCATCGTTTCCTCGGCTTTGCTCGCATCCCACTCCGCCTCCGGCTTTGGTCCGATCAGGCCGTCGAACATCGAAGGGAACTGCTTGCGCAACTGAACTCCTTGGGCAAAGCGCACGTTGGCACCGGAAAGCTTATTTCGGATTCCCGCCACGATCGTGACTGTATCGGCAGGTTTCGCGGTCAGACTCCATGGACCGTTCATGTCATACTGCGAATCCCCGAGCGGGCCAATGACCGCGACGCGGCGCACCGTCTTCGCGAGAGGTAGAACGCCACCTTCATTGCGCAGCAGCACAGCGCTCCTCGCCGCTGCCTCTCGTGCAAGGTCACGATGCTTTGCCAGCATGGCCGCGTGCGTGGATTCATTGCCATCCGCGTAAGGGCTATCAAATAATCCCAAAGCGTACTTCGTTGTGAGAATCGGGCGCACTAGGTCATCCAGCATCGTCGCCGAGACCTTTCCCTCGGTAACAAGCTGCTTGAGGTTCGTGAGATACGTGCCGCTTCCCATATCCATATTCACGCCTGCGACTGCGGCACGAAACGCCGCATCTTTGGCATCGCTACTGAAGCCATGGGTATACAGATCGCCGACGGCGTTCGCATCGCTGACGACGAATCCGTTGAATTTCATCTGGTCACGGAGAATCTCTCGCAGTAGATGCGTATTCCCGGTTGCCGGAACATCATTGAGATCCATATAGGCGCTCATCACGCTCTTCGCGCCCGCCTCGACTCCCGCCTGGAAAGGACGCAGATAGACGTTCTGCAGCAGCTCTTCGGGAATATAGGAGGCATCGTAGTCTCGTCCGCCCTCCGCGGCTCCGTATCCGGCAAAGTGTTTCAACGTGGCCGCAAAGCGGAGCGGCTGCCCTGCCTCTCCCTGGAATCCCTTCACCTGTGCGCGTGCCATTGCAGCTCCAAGATACGGATCTTCGCCCGCTCCTTCGGAGATACGGCCCCAGCGTGGATCGCGCGCAATATCGAGCATCGGTGCAAAGGTCCACCGCACACCGGCGTGTACCGCCTCCTCTGCTGCAATCGACTGAGCCTTGCGAGCCATCTCCGGATCCCAGGAGGCCGCCATGCCCACTGGAACCGGAAACTCGGTGTCGAAGCCATGAATCACGTCGAAGCCGAAGAGGATGGGAATATGCGCACCCTCCGACACGGCGATCTTCTGGAGCGCATTGATGCGCTTCGGGTCAGTGACGAAAAGGATGGAGCCAATCTGTCCCTGGCGAACCTGATCTTCCAGCTTCTGCGCGGGTGCAGGCATACCAGGCAGTCCGGAGAAATCGAAGACCTGGTTCAACTGACCAATCTTCTCCTCCACCGACATCTTGGAGAGAAGAAGATTGGCCCGCTGTTCCGGTGTAGCGGATGTCTGGCCGCAAAGCTGCAGCGACGACGCCAGCAAAGCTGTTGCAAGCAAAGATCGAATCGTCTGATTTTTCACCGTTGAATAGCCCCCTGATGCTCAATCTAAAAACGCGTCGGCAAAGCCTCTGCTGAACTGTGTTTCTTCCATGAGAAGGTCGCCATACTTTTCGGCTTCCTTCTGGCACAGATCTTTCATCTCCTGCAGCTTCTTCGGATACTTCTGCGCAAGGTCGGTCGATTCGGTCGGGCCGTCTTTGACGTTGAACAACTGCCAGCGATCCTGATCGAAGGGCGTATTCATCTTATGCGTGTCTTTGTCGATTCCCGCCGCTTTCAGATAGGCCAGCACCTTGTCGATCTGGGCGTCGCTATGTTCGATGTAACCCGCGTAGGTCGCCATAAACCGGGCGTACACACGCTTCTGTTGATCGGTGAGTGAATTCCATGATGGATCACCGGCCTCTCTTGGCGGCAACTTCACATCCGCTGGAATAATACCCATCTTCTTCTGCCGAGCGAAACGCTCTTCGCGAATTACATCCCATCCCTTCTGATATGTCTGCTTGTAGTGATCGATGTCTCCTTCGGCGCCTCCAGCGGAGTATGCGCAAAGGTAAAGGCCAGGTAGAGGAACATCGGCTTCTCCGGATGCGCGGCCTGACTTTTCTTCATCGCCGAGACGGCGTGTTCCGCCAGATCCTGCGCGAGCTAATAACCCGGATGGTAAGGATCGGCAATCGGAGTATTTCCGTCGAACAAATCCGGATGATACTGGTCCGTCCATCCCATCTTGTATCCGTAGGACGAATCGAATCCGCGCTGCAGAGGCATCGTCGAGTTATTACCCGGCTTGCCGTCCTGATAGCGAGGGGTAAGGTGCCACTTTCCTACCGCGAAGGTCGCGTATCCTGCACTGCGAAGGACTTCGGAGAGCATCTCCGCATTTGCGGAATAATTCCAGTCGACCGCGGCGGAGCCCCCGGGTTTGGCCTGATCCGGAAGATCCTCCATCCCCACCGTCTGGTTATTGCGGCCGGTAAGCAAAGCCGCTCGCGTCGGCGAGCAGATTGCCTTGGTCTGGAAATTGGTATAGCGAACCCCATGCTTCGCGATGCTATCGATCGAGGGAGTCGCGATCTCAGATCCGTAGCAGCCCAGATCGGCGAAGCCCACATCGTCCAGGGCGATGACAACAATATTGGTCTTTTTTGGGGCGCTCTGAGGCGTACGTTGTGGCTGCGCATGGATAAGTGTCGCGGACGCACCCAGGCCCACACACGTCGTCATCCAAAACAATATCTTTGCGTTGCCGCACCTGCCGCCGCTCTTCTGAAATCAATGAGTTGCGAGATCTGCTCAGCCCATGCACGGCGCGGCGGGTTTCGTGGAAGACGCCGGTCTGGTTCATCTTCCATCGGTCTGCCGAAACCGGTTGCCTGCACTCTAACCGCGTGGTTACACTTCCTTTGGCGCCGACTTCTTTAAAGGCCCTGATATGTCTGCATCGACCGAAAGCGTTCTCGATGTCCCTTTCCCATCGAGGAGCGTTGCGTCTGACGCGATCTACCATCAGGTCGACCTTCTGCTGGCAAGCTCCCATTTCCGTAACAGCAAGCGCCATCAACGCCTTCTTACCTTTCTGACGCAGAAGCATATCGACGGCGATATGCATAGCCTGAAAGAGAGGGTGATCGGCATCGAGGTCTTCGATCGAAAGCCGACCTATGACCTTACGATTGACCCAATCGTCCGCGGAGCAATGGCCGATCTCCGCAAACGGCTGGCGCTCTACTACTCCGAAGCCCCACACAGCAGCGAGTTGCGGATCGAGATTCCAGTGGGATCGTATGTCCCTCACATTCACTGGCCCGAGCTGGAGGATGGAAATACTTCGTCAGAGATAGCGGTAGCTAAGGCAAAGCTGGTTCTCGAAGCTACGCCTCTTCCCGTCGAGACACCGGACGTCACCACGATTCCCGCAGTAGACCGAAGCCGCACGGTTCGCCGATACCTGCTTGCCGCCGTTGTCGCCTGCGTATGTGCCACAGCCATCTTCTTCATCTATCGCATGTCGGAGCCACAGAGGCAGAATCGCGATCTGGCTTCTTTCTGGAAGCCGCTCTGGAACTCAGAGAACGAGATCCTCATCTGTGCCGGAACGCTGAACGGCATCATGCACGAGCCGGTGGTCGAGAACGATACCTGGAATCACGTCACTCGCACCCGCAATCATCTTGACCCAAACGTCGGCGCTGCCCTTGTCAGCGTTTCAAGCCTTCTGGGGGCGCAGGGGAAACACCCCTACATGAGGATTGCCGATACCACGACCCTTCCCGACCTGCGCAGGCAGCCGTCCATCCTGATCGGCGGCTTCAACAACCAATGGACCGTGCGAGTTCAGTCGAACATGCGCTTTCGGATCTCCCGGCTGAGCCCGGACGCATCGGGAGTGGTGGACACCAAGAATGCAGACGCGCCTCTGGGTACATTCGACTTTTCGGCGCCGGTTAACTCCATCTCGAAAAGCTACGCGATCATCACTCGCTTGAACGACCCGCTGACAGGGCAATACGTTCTCTCGCTTGCCGGGCTTGGCTCCTATGGCAACTCCTCGGCGGCCGAGTTTGTGACGACGCCGGCTTACTTTGCCCTCTTTGCAAGACAGGCGCCGAAAGGCTGGGAATCTCACAACATACAGGTTGTGATCGAAACCAGCTTGGTAGAAGGCAAGACCAGCCCGCCAAAGGTGATCGCCTTCGAGCTCGACTAAGAGTTCCCGTCATTCATCGCGTCATTCTGCCAAGTACCTCTGCAAACGCCGCTCCACCCCTGTAACCCTGGCAATGAACTTCGAAATCGCGAAGACTGTTCGTTGCAGCATGAACGGAACTCCGGGAAGAAAACCCTGACTGATCCCGATAAACCGCAGCCGGATGAGGCGGTTCCTCGGTAATCCGTCCTTCGCAGCTCCACCATCGTTGGCGACACCATAGGCGATTTGAAATGCTTGCACCACGCCACCTGCTGGCCGCGTCTCCACGGTCATAATGCATGGCACGTCTGCATTGTTGGCGAAAGTGTGCAACTGATATATCTGTGCGGTAACACTCTCTCCAGGCAGCAACTGCATGTGCCGGCGTTCCCGGTCAAGATACATATCGAGCGTTCCCTCCAAAACGGTAAAGGTCTCGGCGAACGCAAGGTGATAGTGAAGCGGAGGCCCCGGGCGATGAGGCGGAAGATGGACCCGGTAGAGCTGCAAAGCTCCGCCATTGTCTTCTTCACTCACCAGCATGGTGAGCGACTCACCCGTCCGGTTGTCTCTTATGGTGTGACCTTTCCTCATAGCCTAGTTGCTGATGCCCACGATGGTTTGGATGAGCGACTCCTTCGGCAGGGCCTTCACAAAATAGTCGGCAACATCCGCCCGCGATATCTTGAAGCCGAATCTTGGCAGATGGCCGATCCGCTCGCGATATCTTCCAGTCCGTGGACGGTCGGTAAGCTGGGGTGGCCGTACGATCGTCCAGTCGAGCCCACTGCTCTGAACAATCGACTCCAGTTCCGCGGAATCTTTCACAACCGCTGGAAACAGCATCCTGCCGACCAGATAGGTGGGTGGGAAGACCGAGTCTTTGAACAGGAATGCGGTTGAGATAAGCACCGCCCGCCGTACACCGCTTTGCTGCATCGCTCCAGTCAATACGGTCGCGAAGTCTCTCAGGAGATGTTCGTCCGACTTTGCTATCGGAACCCGCGGCCCAAAGCCGGAGAGAACGGCGTCGTGTCCTTCGAGTACGCGGGTCATGGTCTCCTGGTGCAGCAGGTCTCCAGTGCGAAGGTCGATTCGTCCATAAAACTCCCTGAGAGGTTCGGGTTTGCGGATGAAGGCTGTTACAGCATGGCCCGCTGCAAGCGATTGCTTGATCAGCTCGATACCTGTGCCGCCTGTGGCGCCTAGAATAACAACTCTCACTGTCTCAATCTCCTGTCGATACCGCTGCTATGCGCAGATACGCTCTGCACAATAAGACCGGCGAACACCGCGGCACGTGACAGCCCGTCCGCTACTTCAGGGGCGGCAGATGTTTGAGCTTGTCAGGATTGGTGATGACGTAAATCGACGAAATGAGATTGCCGCGCACTTCGATGGTCACCACGGAATATGGTTCTCCATTGAAATACGTGACCAGGCCTGGCTCGCCATTGATACGGGCAAGCCGTCGAACCAGGGTCTTGGGGACAAAGCGCTGCATGCCTCCCAGAATGCCTCGTCCGACCTTATCGGCGCCGTGCACTGCATTGGGAACAGCCGCGGCCTTGCCTCCGCCGTCCGACCTCAGGACCACATCTTCTGTCAGCAGGCTGAGCAGGTCCGTCATCTCACCAGTTCCAATTGCCTTCAGAAAGCTTTCAAGCAGTGCTCCGTGATCGGGCCTGGCAGCCTTGAAACGAGGCCGCAGAGTCGCGACATGCTGCTTTGCTCTTTTCAAAATCTGCCGGCAGTTGACCTCACTCTGGCCGACGATCGATGCGATCTCGCCGTGCTCATACTCGACAACCTCTTTCAGCAGAAAGACGGCACGCTCAATCGGTGTGAGGCGTTCCAGCAGGATCAAGAAGGCCATCGAGAGTGACTCATCTACGCGGATCAGGTGGAAGGGATCACCTCCCGGATCAGTGACGATCGGCTCCGGGAGCCACATACCCGTGTACTCCTCGCGCTGTACCTTTGCCGATTGCAGATGATTGATGCAAAGCCGGCTTAGAATGGTGACAAGGTAAGCCCTGGGCGAGCGGATATCCTCTTCCCCGGCTGCATGCCATCGCAGGAACGTCTCCTGCAGCATATCTTCCGCATCGGCAACGCTTCCCAGCATGCGATAGGCGATGGAGAAAAGAAGGCTGCGGTACTGATCGAACATTCCGAGCCGTATGGAGCGCTCAGCATCACTCCGTGATTCTTCGTGTCCCGGTATCTGATGGCTGCTCATGGCTCCGCTCCTTCTGCTGAATCTCGGGCCCGAAGGCCGGTCTCCTTCGGCGTTGATCGTCTCTCCATACAAGACAAACGGGCGGGTTGCAGCGTGACAATCGGTCTCTGTCACATTCTATGTTTCCCGGCGGTCTTCCTTACAGCACGTGCCGCGAGGGCATTTGTTCCGGAGGAGCAACAAGAGATGATAGCGACAAGATTCCTGCGTTTCATCCTGGCGGTAAGTGCGATCACCATGCTGGTTCAGGCCGCGTTCGCAGGCAGAATGCTGGCGGGCGATGTTAAATCCGCGGCGCTTCATGCCTTTACCGCGAAGGTTGTGGTCCTGTTGGGCGGCAGCCAGGTGTTGGCCGCCCTTGTTCTCTTCCTGCAAAGACGGTGTCCCCTCTGGGTTCCTGTGGCCGCTCTCGGTTTGGTGAGCGCCGAGGTCGCGGAGTTCGCCGCAGGGCATCGCCATCATGTCGCCATCCATGTACCTTTGGGACTTGCGATCTTCGGAGGAGCGATCCGGCAGTTGCTCTGGGCGATTGGTGGCATGGCCCCGGCGAGGTAGGGTGTGTCTTTGGGGTATCGAAAAATGATGTCATCCTGAGCTGGAGGCGAAGGACCCGCTTTTAGCGCATTTTCCTGTTGCCGGGTTTCCCAAAAGAGTCGTGCAGCTGCATTTTCATTGCGGAAAACGCCCATAGATGCGAAAGCCCTGCACTACACCTACAGGAAAAATGCTCTAGGGTTTCAACGCGTCCAGTCATGCCGGCGGCGCCTGCGATTTTAAGCTGTCTTCCTTCTCACGAAAGCGATTTATGAAAGGGAAGTTTCGTTCTGTTAACGAATAGAGTTATAGTTTCACTTTCGATCTCTGGCCGGTCATGAGTGCGCTAGGAATTTGGGATATTCTTACGGGCAATAGCCCCATTTTTAGCGAGGTTCACCCTACAGTTGTCCAACTCCGGAAGGGCAGTCGATGAGCAAAGCTGAGGTCCCTCGCTGGCCGCAACGCATTCATCAAGCCGCCGCCGGTCTTCTTGCGCTCGTTGCTCTGGCGGTGCTTTGGGGATGGGGAGCGCACATCGCCCGCCTTCAAAGCGTGGTCCTCGGTTGGCCGCGTATGGTGGTCCCAACTGCGGTCTGCTTCCTGCTCGCCGCCATTGCTCTTGGGCTGCTCACATTTGTAAGGGACTCCAGGTCGGCACGAAGACGTGCGGCTTCCTTCCGGATATCGCAGGGCCTCTCTCTCCTGCTCGTCCTGATCGGGCTCAACCGGCTCTTGTCCGCCGTTTTAGGGCGAGATCCGAAGATTGACCACCTCTTCTACATGCGTTCCGGAGCGATGGCGCCGGCTACGGCGATCAACGTTATCCTGCTTGGCAGCGCATTATTTCTTGCAGGCAGACGTCGTGCCTTTTCATCCTTCCAGGCGATGGCGCTGCTGGCCAGCCTGATCGCATGGCTGGCCTTCAGCCGTTTCCTTTATGGAGGCGCACCTCTCGTCCCTCAGGACACGTTGGCCGTGCATACCTCGCTGCTGTTTTTGGCGTGGAGTGCCGGCCTGTTGTGTTCATGGCCCGAAGATGGGTTGATGAGTCTGTTGGTCAGTGACAGCGCCGGTGGCGTTATCGCCAGAAAGCTTCTCGTGCCCGCCATGGTTCTCCCCATTGCAGTGGGATGGCTGCAGCTACAGGGACAACGCGCCGGATGGTACGGCACAGAGGCAGGGCTGTCGCTCTATGCCTTGGCTAATGTTGTGAGCTTCGGCGCCCTCGTCTGGATGACGGCCGCCGCTCTGCATCGCTCTGACCTCAGCCGCAGGAATGGTGAGTGGAAGCTCCTGGAGCAACTGGCGAGGCTGGACCTGCTCCGGCAGATTACGCAGGCCATCGGGGAGCGCCAGGATATGCAGAGCATCTTTCAGGTCGTGCTTCGCAGCCTGGAAGATAACCTTCCCATCGACTTTGGATGCATTGCTCTTTATGACCGGGCCGGTATGGTGCTGACGGTCTCCAATGTAGGCGTTCGTCAGGCAGTACTTTCAGACCTGAAACATACCACCATCGGGATTGATGAAAACGGATTTGCGCGCAGCCTCAGCGGCCAACTGATCTATGAGCCGGATCTGGATCGACTGACCACACCGTTTCCCCGGCAACTGGTTCAGGGCGGGCTCCACTCCGGTGTCATCGTGCCGTTGATGGTCGAAAATGCGCTCTTCGGCATCCTTATTGCCGCCAGGCGAGAGTTGGAAGGATTCAGCAGCAGTGACTGCGAGTTCCTCAAGCACCTTGGAGACCTGATGGCGCTGGCTGCACACCAGGCTCAGATGTACGGCTCGTTGCAGCATGCCTATGACGATCTGCAGGCGACGCGGCAGACGGTTATGCAACAGGAGCGCCTACGTGCCTTTGGACAAATGGCCAGCGGCATCGCACACGACATCAACAACACCATCTCGCCCGCGGCGCTCTATACCGAGTCCCTGTTGGAGACGGAGACCGGCCTGAGCCGCCAGGCTCGCCGTACTCTCCAGACCATTCAGCGGGCGTTGAATGATGTCTCAAACACGCTCACCCGGCTCACGGATCTGTATCGGCAGAGAGAGCCGCAGGTTGTCTCCGCGCCGATTGACCTTAATCAACTTGTGCGCCAGACAATCGAGCTGACCAATGCCCGCTGGTCTGCCATGCCGCAGCAGAACGGGATTGTGATCCGCATGGTTACGGACCTGGCGCATGGGATTCCGCCGATCCGGGGGCTTGAAAACGAGCTCCGGGAAGCGCTCGTCAACCTCATCTTCAACGCCGTCGATGCCATGCCGAATGGCGGTACGTTAACCCTGCGGACGGGCATCGCGAAGACCAGCTCCGGAGAAGGAGAGCCGGGCGAGATTCGGGGAGTCTATCTGGAAGTTGTCGACACTGGTGTTGGCATGGATGAAGAAGCCAGGCGGCGGTGTATGGAACCCTTCTTTACCACCAAGGGTGATCGCGGCACCGGACTTGGCCTTGTCATGGCGCAGGGTGTCATGGAGCGCCACAGTGGTGAGCTGGAGATCGACAGTGCCGTCGGTAAGGGGACGACGGTGCGTCTGACCTTTACCGCAACAGAAGCCGCGGTCAGTAGACCGGCTCCCGCTGCGCATGCCGGTACTGTGTCGAAGCCTGTAAGGATTCTGCTCGTCGACGACGATCCTCTTCTATTGAAGCCGTTACGTGAGGTGCTGGAACTGGATGGCCACGATGTTGTTACTGCAAACGGCGGTCAGTCAGGAATCGATGCGTTTCACGCGGCGCTGTCACAGAACAAGCCGTTTTCTATCGTCTTCACAGACCTGGGTATGCCCTATGTGGACGGCAAAAAAGTAGCGCTCTCCGTCAAAGAGGCGGCTGCAGCCACGCCCGTGATCCTGCTGACCGGCTGGGGATACCGCTCAGGCAATGAGGATGAGACCCCCGCCAATGTAGACCTGGTTTTGAGCAAGCCGACAAAGCGCGGAGACCTCCGTTCAGCAGTCGAGCGCTTCTCTGGAAACGAATCCAACTAAGCCGCCGCTACAATTCGACGGCCCATACCCCGGGTGCCCCATTCACGCGTAGCGTGAGTGGGAGTTTCGAGCGAAGCTCGAACCGGTAGGAGATACAGCCGCCTATGGTTATAGTCACTCGAGCCCTTTTCCTGTTGCTGGGCATCCCGGGAGGATTGAGGAAACGCCCATAGATGCGAAAACCTCAACTGTAACCTCGCCATCGGTAGATCCCGGCATAGAGAATAATCACTCAAGTCAGGGGCAGCTTTCTGCTGTGAGGACACAATCGCTGGGAAAATTATGTGAACAAAATTTCAGTGG
>JAEKKE010000678.1 GCA_019510535.1 Acidobacteriota bacterium | reverse complement strand
AGACGCTTCGCGATATTGATCTGCGGCGCCGCCAGACCAATACCCTGCGCCTCATACATGGACTCGAACATGTCCGCGACCAACTGCTTCAGCTCCTTGTCGAAGACGGTGACGTCTTCGGCGGGCTTCATCAACACAGGGTCGGGATACTTAATAATGGGATAAATCATCGTCTTATATTCTTACTGTCATCCTGAGCGCAGCGAAGGACCCGCTTTTTGTCGTTGCCCTAGAAGTTACGAATCTGTACGCAGTAGCCCTCGAAATTGCGCTTCAATTCCTTCAAAGAATCTCCGCCAAACTTCTCCAACACCAGCCGCGCCAACGTCAGTGCCACCATAGCCTCGGCTGCTACACCTGCCGCCGGCACCACACAGACGTCAGAGCGTTCATACGCTGCCTTCACCGGTTCACGGGTCTCAAAGTTCACCGAGGCCAGCGGCCGGCGGAGCGTCGAGATCGGCTTCAGATAGCCGCGCACGATGACGTCTTCACCGTTGGAGATGCCGCCCTCCAAACCGCCGGCATTGTTGTGGTCTCGCTCGAAGCGCGTGAACGGCCCGTCGGTCTCGCTGTAGGAGATAGCATCGTGAACCTCTGATCCCTTTGACTCCGCCGCAGTCACGCCACGGCCGATCTCAACGGCCTTCACTGCCTGCAAGCTCATCACCGCCTGCGCCAGCAGACCATCCAGACGCTCATCCCAGTTCACGTGAGTTCCAACACCTGGAGGAACACCATGAGCGACCACCTCAAAGACTCCGCCGATGGTATCGCCTGTACGCAGAATGCCATCAACCTCGGCCTTCATGGCCTTCTCGCTGTCGGGGTCGGCGCAGTTCAGCAGGATCTCGTCTTTACCGTGCAAGGCCTTGATCTCATCCCAGGTCACCGGACGCTGCAGCTCAGCCTTGCCTACTCGGATCACATGGCTGGCGACTTCAATACCCAGCTCTTTCAGCAGCAGCTTCGCCAGCGCTCCGGCAGCAACGCGCGCCGCCGACTCGCGGGCAGAGGCACGCTCCAGCACATAGCGGGCATCATGGAAGTCATACTTCAGCGAGCCGGCCAGATCAGCATGTCCAGGGCGCGGAGAAGCCACAGCCTTGTGCTTCGCGGGATCGCCCGGCT
>JAEKKE010000688.1 GCA_019510535.1 Acidobacteriota bacterium | reverse complement strand
CCCAGCTCGGCCAAAACCTGCTCGGGTGTTTTGGTGGGATCGAGCTCTTTGGCGATGCGTGCGAATTCAACCTGATTGGCGCGCATGTTAGCCATGTCAATCTCCACCAGCTTGTCTAGCGGGAGATCGACCATTTCGTCCAAGGCAAGCTTCTTGCGGAAGATGGCTTCACCGAAGCGGAAGTCACCGTTGGAGCGGGGCAACAGATCGCCCTTCAGCCAGTCGCCGTAGCTCTTCAGGGCGTCGACGACAGCCTTGTTGGATTTGGCGAAGTCGGCCTTGGTCTCCGCGTTGGTAGCTTTGCTGAACGCCAAGGGGACGTCGTTTTCGAAGAACGAGACGATGCCGGGGATCTGCTCGATGGCGATCTCGGTGTAGATCTTCGGAGGGTTCTTCAGGTTCTTGCGGGCTTCCAAAAAGACCTGGGGCATCAGCTTCTCGCGTTCGACGGCGGCGCGGAGACGTGTGTCCACGGGAGCGAAGTCACGGCTCATCAGCACGAAGATGCTGTTGGTGATGCCGGAGGAGTAGTTGTCCGGGTTCTTCTCCCACATGCGGATGGTTTCGAGCGAGAGCAGCGTGGACTCGATGTTGTTCAGCAGGACCTGGCGGTCATCAGCGACAGAGCCATCGAGGCCGTCGGCAGGAACTGCTTCAAACTTCTTCTGCCACTCGCGCATGGACTTGATCTGCGTCTGTACAGCGGCTGCGGAGTAGTCTTCGAGGCGGCCATCGTACTGGTGGAAGCCGGCCTGAGTGCCGTAGGTCGGCGAGAAGTTGAAGACATCATCGAAGTACTGGTCGACGTAGAAACGGAAGGTCTGCTGCGCTCCGTCGGCGGAGATCTTCTGCGCGGGTGCGATGGCGGCGGTCATAGCGGCTCCGAGAGCGAGGATGGCGAGTTTCTTCATCGGTGGAAGTCGTCCTGAGGGAGTGGTTCCTTGCTGCTTTGCAGTTTACTGCGGGGAAGCAGTTGCTGGTTCCTGGTTCCTGGTTCCTGGTTGGGATCGCGCTGTGCGCGATTCCTTTGATTCCACAAAATATAAAGTGAACGACCTTCAGAATTGGTCCGCAGGGATAGTAAAGGCCGGGCCCATGTCCCTGAGGGACATGGGGCACCCGGTGCATGGGT
>JAEKKE010000687.1 GCA_019510535.1 Acidobacteriota bacterium | reverse complement strand
GCCACCGCCTTTCTCAGCGAGAGGTATGCCTGCAATGTGGCATCCAGCGGCTGATCGGTAACCAGAAGGCGGTAGTCCATTCCCGCTGCGCGCGCCCGCGCCTCAATGGCTGCGAGATGAGCCTGCAAGCGGCGGCGGTACTCATTCTTCGCGTAGTCGGGAATAACCTCCATTACCTGACCGGTCTCCATGTCTTCCAAAACGGAGGGTCCGCGGAGCTCCGGTTTGATCTCTTTCGGATCCAGTACCTGGAAGAGTGTGACCTCGCTGCCGTGATAACGGAGCGGTTCAATTGCCTCCACCATCTCTTCCGGATCACCGAAGAAATCGGAGAAGACCATGACCATGCCGCGCCGGCGTAACAGCTCATGGGCATGGCGCATTGGGTTGGCAAAGTTCGTCCTTGCCGCGGGCTCTGCACGGTCCAGCGCTGCCAGTACACGGTAGAGCTGTCCCTGTCGGGTCGAGGGCCGCACCGCGTCTCGGACGTCGTCATCAAAGACGACAATGCCTGCAGCATCACGCTGGTACTTGATGGCCATGTACATCAGCGCTGCAGCAGCGTAGCGGGCGTAGTCCATCTTGTTGACGGCGTGCGAAGTGTACTTCATGGAGTTGCTGGCATCCAGAAGTACAGTCACCTGGCTGTTGGTCTCGCCGCGATATCGCTTCAGGTAGGTTCGTTCCGTACGTGCAAAGAGATTCCAGTCGATATGGCGCGGGTCCTCTCCCGGCGTATAGGCACGGTACTCGGCAAACTCCTGGCTGAAGCCGAAATCGGCAGACCGGTGCAGGCCGGCGACAAAGCCATCCACCACTGTGCGTGCCAGCAATTCAAGATTGCCGATGCTTGCCAGAATCGCGGGATCGAGGAATCGTTGCATTACATTTCCTTCGGTGCGGGAAGATGCACGATCAGGCGGCGCAGAATCTCATCGGTGTCGATGCGCTCACTCTCGGCATGAAAGTTGAGCAAGATACGGTGACGGAGCACGGGTATGGCCAGCGCCTTCAGATCGTCATAGGTGACGTGGTAGCGCTTGTGCGCCAAGGCTCGCGCTTTGGCCGCTAGCACCAGAAACTGTGCCGCGCGGACACTGCCTCCATAGTTGACGTACTTCTTCACGAAGTC
>JAEKKE010000216.1 GCA_019510535.1 Acidobacteriota bacterium | reverse complement strand
AGAGTTTGAGAAGGCTCTGCTGTACCTAAATCTCCAACTGTCAGTGGAGAAGAAAAGCCGCCGTCTGAACGTCCAAGCAGTACAGTTAATATTTTGTATTGCAGATAATATGGTGAGTCTGTCTTGTAAGATCCGACAAAGGCTAGATCAGGTAGACCATCCCCGTTGAAATCTCCGCTATTCGCCACGGCCAGGTAGAAAAACTGGTAGGAATCCGCGTAGATGGGGCCAGGATCAATACTGTACGTCGATACGGGTTGGAAGGTACCATCGCCATTTCCGAGAGAGACAAGGGCATTCCCACCGCTGAATCCCGCTACATCAAGCTTGCCGTCATGATTGAAGTCTGCGACGGTTACCTGGAAGCCACTGGGTCCGGAGGTGTGATTGACGACCTGGACGGATCCGTTGCTCAACCCCAGCAAGGTTGCGGTGTCGCCGTAGATATCGGTGCGGCCATCGTTGTTGAAGTCCGCGGCAGGACCGGTAGCTTTATCGGTGACCGCCGCGGTAGAGAATGTGCCATCCCCATTCCCGAGGAAGAGGTGGCCGAGTCCACCTGGAGTGGGTGCGCTGTACAAAGTGCTGTATAAATCCAGCTTGCCGTCACCGTTGAAGTCGCCGCTTTGCAGGGTCGCTCGATAGACAGATTGGGGTAGGATCTCGGTGAGTTGCACGGGGGCTTGGAAGGTCCCGTCGCCGTTTCCCCGGCGTATCAGAATGGTGGCGGTGACAGGCCCCGAACTCGTATCGATGTCTGTTGCAGATGCGGCGATATCAAGTTTGCCGTCTCCATCCCAGTCGCCCGCTGCCAGGCGGCCGACCGGCATTGACATCGAATAGTCGGGGATGCCGGCCTGAAAGCTTCCGTCTCCATTTCCTTTGAAAAAGTTCAGGTGAGAGGTGTCGTCAACGAACAGAACGTCGGCTTTTCCGTCTCCATCGAAGTCGCGCGCAAGGATAGTGGAGTTGTACTGGGATACCGAGGCGAACGGCTGGGATCCATTTGGCACGATCGAAGTCACGTAGGAAGAAAACGGTGCTGAGGCAAGAACCGCATTCGAATACGTTGTATCTTCGAAGGCCACACTTCCGGTAGGCGGATGGGCCTGCGCCTGTGTCGTGTATTGACCGGCGAGCGTGTATACGCCGGCGGTTCCAGTTGGAGTAACCGTAATGGTAGGCGTCTGGGCTGACAAGCCTATAGAAAACACAAAGCAAACTGCGATGCGACCAAGGGCAGCGAAGGCGTTCATAAATTGTCCTGAGAAAAAAGGGAATCGTGCAGTTCCAAGTAAAGCGCGACTTTACCGGTTGGTCAACCGTTTGAGTGTTACCGCTCCGTTAACGGGGAATGGTAAACATCCGGCTCCAGCGGGCCAGCCCATGGATCCCCCGCTGCTGTTCCTCAGGCGCGGGCACCGAAAAATACACCAGCATTGGCATGCCCTCGGCGAACTCCCGCGGCATGAATCCCCAGTAGCGGCTGTCGCGGCTGTTGTTGCGGTTGTCGCCCATCATGAAGTAATTGCCTGTGGGAAGAATAAGATCGCCGTTGTCGATCAGGGTGCGCATCTGCATCCACCACTGCGCATCGATCTCCGGATCGGCATCGTGCAACGTCGGAAAATTATCGCGGAAGTGGTCAGGCCGTGACGGTATGTAGATCGCATACGGCTCGTCGATCGGCTGGCTGTTGATCAGCACACGTCCGCCCCGCAGGCGAATGCGCTCTCCCGGCTGCGCGATGGTTCGTTTCACCAGGTGATCGTTCGCATCCAGCGGATTATGAAAGACAATGATGTCGCCCCGCCGAGGATTGCGATAGGGCATCAGCCAGCGCCACGCCCCACCGGGAGCGTAGATCTGCTTATTCACCAACAGAAAGTCGCCAACCAGCAGCGTGTTCTCCATCGAGCCGGAAGGAATCCGGTACGGCTGCGCCAGAAAGGTGATGATGAAGATCGCTACCGTAATAATCGGTAGCAGACTGGTGAACGCCTCCAATGGACCGTTCGCCGGCAGCTCTCGCCGGGTGACGACGACCGTCTTCCGTACAACCGTCTCTTCCGGCGTCTGTATGACGACCACTTCGGCGGCGGCTTCGACGATCTCATCCTTCTGGTCAGACATCAGCGGCCAGCAATCTCTCATAGGCTACGCGTGCGGCAGCCTGCTGAGCTTCCTTTTTCGTGCGCCCTTCGGCCTCGGCAGGAGCTTCGGTCTGTTCCCGTAGCTGTACCTGCACACGAAAACGCTTCTTATGATCGGGGCCGCTCTCTTCTACGACGGTGTACTTTGGCTGTCCCTTGCCTCGCGCCTGCAGAAACTCCTGCAATGCGCTCTTATAGTCCCCAATCGCTCCACCGAAACGCGCACCCTCGGTGACAGCGATACTCAGCTCCTCAATCTTCGGAGCGATGACATGCTGCTCGACGAACGCTCGCGCCGGCGGCAATCCGCCATCGAGATACATCGCCGCAATCACGGCCTCTAGAGCGTTTGAGAGTAGTGCACGTTTCTGGCGGCCGCCGCTCTGCTCCTCACCTCGCCCCAGGCGAAGATAGTTGCCGAGAGTTAAGGTTTCGGCAACTTCACCCAGATGCGAACGGCTTACCAGCAGAGCCCGCATGCGCGTCAGCTCACCCTCCGTCAATGCAGGGAAACGTATATACAGGGCTTCAGCGACAAGCAGACCCAGCACGGCATCGCCTACAAACTCAAGCTGCTCATTGTCCCTGCCGGCGGTTGCGCCACTGGAACTTTCGGCAGCCAGTGAGCTGTGTGTCAGCGCCGTTTCCAGCAGATCCGGACGTTGGAACTTGTGGCCCAGGGTCATCAGCAGGGAATCGAGCTCCGCCGGGCCGTTTTGTTTTTTCGCTCGCATTCAGGGACCTGGTCTCGCTCGCCGCTCTTACTTTGGCCGGTAAGCCTCTTTTTCCTTCTTACCTGTGGGATCGATCGGCTCGTTATCTTCGTCGTCGCTGGTGGCGTGCTCCCGCTTCGGCGCCGCGAAGGGCTTCTTCAGTCCAGCTTCAGCCGCAAGCTTGGTGTCCGGGCGAGCATCGCGCACCGCGAGTGCTGCCTTGTACTCGCTGATGGCGCGAGGACGGTCCGGCTCACGCTGCGTGTCATACATGCGTCCCAGGTAGATATGCGTCCAGGCTAGCGTGCGTGGATCCTTGGAAAGCTTTAGCACCTGGTTGAACTCGTCGAGCGCCGAGTCCGGATCATTCTCCAGCACTGCGATGCGTGCTTTCAGATAGTGAGCCTGCGGGTCGTTCGGATTCACCGTCAGCGCCTTCTGCGCCATCTCGTCGGCGCCCGCGCGATCGCCCTTCATCAGCTTGATTTCAGCGAGATCAAGTCCCTTCGGCTGGCGTACCGGCGTACGGCCTACAAACTCACGCGTGCCTTCAGGAAAGAACTGGATATTCTTCGCCACGCTGACCTGGTGTTGCACGTCCATGCCGTAGACGATCTCACCAATGCTGTCCTTCAGTGCTTCGTTGGTGTGCTCCAGTTGAGCCAGCTTGCCATAGAGATAGTCGGTCAATACATAGCCGAGACGCATATCGCGATCGACCAGACGCTGACGCACGACCTCTGCCCGGCGTTCATAGTCGGTAAGGTCTGCTTCATACTTCTCCATGTCGCTACGCTGTTTGACCTGCGACGGTTTTTTCGGCTTTGGGAAGCCGACATCCATCACGCGAGCTTCAATCGCCTTGATCATGCACTCGGTCGTCAGCGCTACCATGTCGTTCTTGTAGATGAACTCCAGCGGAGCGTCCTGCACCGTCTTCAAAAGCGGAGTCAGCCGGTCGATCGACTGCGGCCGGGCATAGATCATCGGTTCTACCAGGTAGTGCAGATACATGTGGCGGACGTCATCCAGCCGTACCTCTGCACCCTGCGTCGGAGAGAACACCACCACATAGTCCAGGCCGTAGACGCGCGCATTTACCGCCGCTGGAGCGAACATCGGCTCCATGAAGACCAGGAAGCGCCGGCCATCGTAGCTCGAAACCGGCTGGTGCAGATAGATGTTCGAATCCAGAATGGCCTTGGTCATCGGATCGTGGATGCGCGCGATCAGTTCTTCGTACTCCGGACGATTGCGCACCCAGATCAGGTGGAGCTGCGTCGTCTCGGCAAAGGTTCGCAGAAGCGGCAGTATCTCCACCACCTGCGCGGCATCGGGTGGCAGCTCGGTCAGATCAGTGATCGGCGTCAGGTCCGGCGGAGGATTGAGATAGATGCCAAGTGACACAAACTGCGAGAGATTGCGCGTCGAGTCGCCCAGGTTGTGGGCAGCAATGTAGGCGCAGACTTTGTCGCGGGCATCGCGAGCTTCGGCGCTGTCTTGCAGCGCAGCATTGAGGTCCTCGCGAACCTTCTGGCGCACTGGAGAAGAGTTGGTAAGGTCTGCGTCGTAGCCGCAGGCATTCAACGCCGCTCCTATATCGAAGAGGGATTCGCTCGGTTCCAGTTGGATTCCGGATCCGGCTCGTTCGACGCCACCCAGCCGCAATGGGCCGGTCTGGGCCGGTTGTTGCGAGGTGGAATCCGACGGAGCCTGGGACGAGGACGAGCTGGAAGACGACTGTTGTGCGGCTGCCGCCAGGGGCAGGGCAAAGAGCAATCCGAGCGAAATGATGCGGTTTAAATACACGGCTGATCAGTCTGACGTACCGGAATAGTCTACGTCAGCCGACCCTGCACTGAAGAGAGGGGGTAGGAGAAGCCTAGAGCATTTTCC
>JAEKKE010000215.1 GCA_019510535.1 Acidobacteriota bacterium | reverse complement strand
GAAGGTGTCGGCGAGCTTCCGCCGGTGAAGGGCGCATTGCGGGTACGGCTATCCAGACATGGGGCAAAGAAAGCGGGTTCCTCGGCTTCGCTGCGCTCCGCTCAGGATGACAACGAAGAGACGAGTACGACGCGGCATGGATGGTACTCGGAAGATGATGGATCTACCTCTCTGGAGCCTGCGGATGTGGACTGGATTGAGCTGCGCGGACCTTCGGACTGCTCGCTCTATGACCGCGAGCAGTGGAAGAAGCTGCTCGGGCGGTTGGGGCCTGATGCGCTGAACGGCGACGATCCTGAGCCGGCGTTCGCGAAGATCGCGCGGTCAAAGATGCCGATTGCGGCGCTTCTGATGGACCAGTCGGTACTTTCGGGCATCGGAAATATCTATCGCGCGGAGCTGTTGTACCGCGCGCGGTTGTCGCCCTTTCTTGCCGGCAAAGATGTACCGAAGAAGACAGTTGAGGCAATGTGGAACGATTCCATTCCGCTGCTTAAGGCGGGTATGGTGGACAGAAGGATTGTGACGACCCTGCCGAAGGATCGTCCGCACAGCGAAGGCAAGCCCCTGAAGCCGGAGGTGCACTATGTGTACCGTCGGCACGGTAAACCCTGCTGGGTGTGCGGTACGAAGGTGCAGCGGCAGGAGATGGCGGGGCGCAGTTTGTATTGGTGCCCGACGTGCCAGGCGGAGTAAGTTAAGGAAAACGGACTATGGCAACGACGCAGCAAAAGGATTACTACGGCGCACTTGGCGTGAAGAAGACGGCGACGGCGGATGAGATTCGCAAGGCCTTCCGTAAGCTTGCGCGTAAGTATCATCCCGATGTGAATCCCGGGGATAAGAAGGCCGAAGAGAAGTTCAAGGAGATCTCGGAGGCGAACGATGTCCTCTCCGACGCGAAGAAGCGCAAGGTCTACGACCAACTCGGCTTCTATTCCGACAACATCGATCCTGCCGCCGCCGAAGCGTATGCCCGCGGCGGAGCAGGCGCCGGCGCACGTGGCGCGGGCGGTCAGGGCGTTCCATTCGACTTTGGCGGCTTTGACTTCTCGGGTTTCACCGGCGGTGGGCGTCAGCAGCAGCCACAGGAGACGGAATCGAGCGGTTGGGGCAGCTTTCGCGATATCTTCGGCGGTATCTTCAACGGCGGCCGCGACCGCGACGAGGGGCCGCAGCCCGGCACGGATATCGAGTACCAGGTGACAGTCGATTTCTGGACCGCCATTCGCGGTGGAACGACGCGGCTTGAGATTCAGCGGCAGGAGATCTGTCCGACGTGTCACGGACGCTCCACCACCGGCGGCAGCATGACCTGCCCGGAGTGCCACGGTAGCGGCCAGGTAACGCAGATGGGTGGCCGCATGAAGTTCAACCTGCAGTGCCCGCGTTGCGGTGGGACTGGTAAGGTGCAGAACGATTGCGTCACCTGCCATGGGCAGGGCGTCGTGCTGAAGCGCGAGCCGGTGGAGTTCCGTATCAAGGCCGGCACGCGTGACGGACAGCGCATCCGCCTGGCAGGTAAGGGCAATGCGGGGCTGCATGGCGGACCGGCAGGCGATCTGTATCTGATCATCAAGGTTGGGGAGCATCCGGTTTTTTCGCGTGTGGCGGACGACGTCTATGTCACGGTTCCGGTCACTGTCTCCGAGGCGGCGCTGGGAGCGAAGGTTGAGGTCCCGACGATCGATGGCCGGGCGCATCTGAAGATTCCGCCGGGCACGCAGACGGGGCAAAAGCTGCGGCTGCGGGAGAAGGGTGTGCCGTCGGCTGCACACGAGGGCACTCGCGGTGACCAGATCGTTGAGGTTAAGATCGCGGTGCCGAAGGTGCAGGATGAGCGTTCGAAGGAGATTCTGCGCGAGTTGGCCAAGTTGAATCCCGAGGATCCCCGTGACGAGCTCTTCAGCAAGGTATAGGGAAGTTTTGGGTATCTGTAAATTCAGTTTGCTTTGAGAGTTTGGGTATTCCTTACCCACCCTAACTCCGTGAGGGTGGGGCACCCGGGTAGGGAGATGAGCACCAACGGTGCGTTCTAAAGAGGATTGATCTAGACATGCCGTTGCGTGAAGTGCTCGCGACCCGCTATGCCGTGCCCTTGCGTGAGGGCGGAAGTCTGCCTGCGATTGTGGAGGCGGACGATGACGGCATGTATGTCGTCAAGTTCCGTGGAGCAGGACAGGGTGTGAAGGCCCTGCTGGCTGAGATCGTTGCTGGTGAGATTGCACGGACGGTCGGCCTGCGTGTGCCGGAGCTGGTCTTTGTCGAGATTGATGCGGCGCTGGGACGCAACTATCCCGATGAGGAGATTCGCGATCTGCTAAAGGCCTCCACCGGGCGCAACTTGGGTATGGATTATCTGCCCGGATCGACGATGTTCGAAGTTGCCGCCGGTGACTGCGCGACGGCGGAGGTTGCGTCGATGGCGGTGTGGCTCGATGCTTTTGTGATGAATGTCGACCGCACACCGCGAAATCCAAATCTGCTGTGCTGGGGCGGCAATCTGTGGTTCATCGACCATGGAGCGGCGCTCTATGTGCAGCATGACTGGATGTCGATGATGGAAAAAGCAGCGAGCCCCTTCAGCGCTGTTCGCGATCATGTGTTGTTGTCGTGGGCGGCCGATGTAAGGGCCGCCGGGAAGACGGCGCGTGCCCGGCTCACTCGCGGCGAGTTTGAGCGTATTCTCGCTCTGGTGCCGGATGCGTGGCTGGAGCCGGAGGAGAGTGCCGATACGCCTGAGGCCAAGCGTGCCGCATATGTGGAGTTCCTGATGAAGCGGCTTGAAGATGCTGATCGCTTCGAAGAGGAGGCAACGCGTGCGCGCCTCGTTTGATTACGCCGTTATCCGCATTGTTCCCCGGGTCGAGCGTGAGGAGTTCATCAACGCCGGTGTGATCGTGCTCTGCCTGGAGAAGCGTTATCTCGCGGCGAAGACGATGCTCGACGAAGAGCGTCTGAAGGCTCTGTGGCCACAAGCCGATCTTGGCGCCATCCGGTTACACCTGGAAGCCGTCGAGAAGATTGCCGCCGGTGACGAGACGGCCGGCCCGCTGGCGAAGATGGAGCTGAAGGCTCGCTTCCATTGGCTTACTTCGCCGCGCAGTACCATTCTCCAGACCGGTCCGGTGCGGACGGGCGTCTGTGAAGGCACGGAAGATCTGGTGGAGAGCCTGCTGCGGCAGCTCGTCACCGCCAATCCCTGAAAAATTCGTAGGCCTCTCGTGAAGCCTCGCGATATGGTGGTTGCAGTCGACACATATCGGAGGAATCCCTTGAGACTGCACGTCCTCGTTTTGGCCGCGATGGTAGCGTCCTGCGCTGCGCAGGAGACACCGAAATATCCTGAGTATCCCAGTGAGACTCCGGCAACGCTGAAGCCGACCGAGACGGGCTTCGACTATGCGCGCCGCGAGGTGATGATTCCGATGCGCGACGGTGTGAAGCTGCATACGGTCATCCTGGTGCCGAAGTCCGCGATAACGACGAAGAAGGCTCCCATCCTGATGACGCGCACACCGTACAGCGCCAACATCCTGACGGCGAACCGCGCCAGCGCGCATCTCGGTGCGGCTCTGTATGGGTATGACAATGCCGTCGATACGATTGTGGGCGGCGGATATATCCGCGTCGTGCAGGACATCCGTGGCAAGTATGGGTCTGAAGGCGACTATGTGATGAATCGCCCGGTGCATGGTCCGCTGAATCCCACGCCGGTGGACGACTCGACCGATACGTACGACACGATTGATTGGCTGGTGAAGAACATCCCGGAGTGCAACGGACGCGTTGGAACTCTGGGCATCAGCTATGACGGCTTCGAGCCCTTGATGGCGGCCTATCATCCGCATCCGGCACTGAAGGTCACGGTGCCGATGAACCCGATGGTCGACGGATGGATGGGCGACGACTGGTTCCACAACGGCGCCTTCCGTCAGCAGAACCTCCCTTACATCTACGAGCAGGAAGGCTCGCGCTCAAACGATTACAAATGGTGGTCAGATGCCTTCGATGAGTATGACTTCTGGATGAAGGCTGGCTCGGCCGGAGAGATGGGCCGGCGTCATGGAGCGGAGCAGGTCGGCTTCTGGCGCAATATCCTGGCCCATCCAGCGTATGACGAGTGGTGGCAACAGCAGGCTGTCGACAAACTGCTGGCCAAGGAGCCGCTGGCGGTTCCCATGATGGTGGTGCACAGCCTGTGGGACCAGGAAGATATCTATGGCGGCATTGCGGTGTACAAGGCGCTATCGGCGCAGCCGGCGAACAAAGGCAAGCTCTTCCTGGTGATGGGACCCTGGCATCATGGGCAGGAGATTGAAGAATCCAGCAATATGGCCGCGATCCGCTGGGGAAGCGCGACCGGCACCTACTTCATGCGCAAGGTGCTGCTGCCGTTCCTCGATCACTATCTGAAAGAGGACGCTCCGGCAATGGATGTGGCTCCGGTGACCGCCTTTGAGACTGGCACCAATGAGTGGCGAAAGCTGAAGAGCTGGCCGGCTGGGTGCGAAGGCACTTGCTCGATCGAGAAAAAAGACCTGTATCTCGGTAAGGGACTGGCAGCGACATGGAACACGCCGGCGACTAAGACAGGTGAGTTCGAAGAGTATGTCTCTGATCCAGCGAAGCCGGTGCCGTTCCGTGCACGTCCGAATCAGCCCATTGGATATACGCCACCGCTGACGTGGGTGAACTGGCTGGTGGATGACCAGCGTGAGGCTTCTGGCAGGCCGGATGTGCTGAGTTATGTCAGCCAGCCATTGA
>JAEKKE010000214.1 GCA_019510535.1 Acidobacteriota bacterium | reverse complement strand
CCGCTCAGCCGCGAGCTCCTGTGGTCCATCCGTACAGTCCTCGCCGTTGAGCCGTACATTGCCATCAACGTACAGCCAGGCAATGAGATCACTTGGACAGACACGATCGACTACTACACCATGACAGGGGCTCAGTAGAGCTGGTTCATTCCAGACTCGGATCTATTGCGTAATATGCAAATACAATAGCGCTTTACACAACAGTGACGGCGCTGTAGGCTGACTGCTGTGCAAATTTGTCAACGTTGGAGTAAACGTTTTTTTGAATACTTTTCACCAGCATGCGTTCCCGCTTGGCAAGGGATCGCGTTCAAGTGGGTTGACTACTTTGGCTTTTACAGATGGCACTGGCGTACCGCTGCAACAACGGACCATACGGAAATATTCAAGTAAACGTTTCTCCAGAAAAGCTATTCGACTTGGCTCTCTTCCGTGCGGGAGAAAAGTAGGTTCTGGATAGGTGACGAGGACGCCGAAGTGCCCCTGAGGAAGTTCGATATGTGGAAGTTGGTCGGCTGTACAGCAGTCGTAACGATCTTTGGCATGGCCTTCTTAGCTCCTTCTGCGAAGGCAAACAGAAACTTCGTACCGGACTGGACCTTCCCGGGGTCATCGCTCGCGCAGTTCCGCACGCTTGGCGACGTCGACTGGCATGCAGAGAACGGCGAGATTGTTGGTGTTCCGCGTAGTCCGGCAGGCGGCTGGCTCATCCTGGATAGGTCACTTCAGGACACGCAGTTCGCTGCGACCTTCCGCTGCACCGGCGGTTGCAAGGCGGGGGTGCTGTTGCGCACGCAAACGACGGCGGACGGAATTCATGGCGCATACGTGGCACTTCCGGATGGGCAAAACCCCGCAGGTAGCTTTGCCTTGAAACTTGATGCGCAGGGTCGCGAACTCTTACGCGAGCCGCTCAAACCTGCAGGCGGGATGGTGCGCGTTATGACTCCGCCAACAGCGCCGCGCACTTCGCCTCCGGCGACGTCAGCCCGGCCGGCCGGCGCGCCAATGCGTTTTCCCGGCAACGCTCTTCCGCCAGGTTCGCCCTACACGCGGCCGGACTACTCCTACCATCCTGGCGAATGGACACCCTTGGAGATCATCCTCGATGCCAACATCATGCGTGTGTGGCTGCACGATGGACCTGAGGGGGGAACAGCCAACGGCGAGGCCGATGACGACGTAGCGTCTTTCGGCCCGGTGGCGTTCTACGTTGGCGGCACTGGGGAGATACGGTTCAAAGACGTAGAGTTCAAGGATCTGGGACGACGCGTTCTGCATGACGAGCAAATCTCCAGCCGATTCCGCATGCAGCATATCAACGATTTCTATTACGGGTGGTCGGCGACGGCCGCAGATGTAAACCACGACGGCGTTCTCGATATCATCTCCGGTCCTTTCTATTATCTCGGTCCGGACTACAAAGTTTCCCGCGAGATATTTCTCAGCAAGACGTCCGATGTGACTTCACAGCTCACACCCAACATGGTGAACTTTGCGTATGACTACACCGGCGACGGTTGGCCGGACCTGCTGGTCTCGAAAGGCAGGTCCATGTCGCTCTATGTGAACCCTAAGGGTGAGCTTCGGCGATGGGACCGATATGATGTGCTGCCCACCATATGGGGCGAGGTCGTCGCCTTCAAGGATGTCAACGGAGACGGTGTACCCGATGCCGTCTACGTTGGCGGCGGTTACGTGTGTTGGGCTACTCCCGATCCCAAAAATCCAACGGCGCCTTGGATCGTGCACAAGGTCTCTGAGGAAGGCTATAACGTCCCTGCGCAGCACGGCATCGGCGTGGGAGACATAAACGGCGATGGCCGCATGGACATAGTCTCTCCCCACGGCTGGTGGGAACAGCCGCCAACCGGAACGCCCGATAGACCATGGCCCTACCATCCCGCGGAGCTGGGGCGCTGGCCACGCGCGGGCGGCAGCGTAGGCGGCGCGGAGATGGCTGTATATGACGTCAATGGAGACGGGCTCAACGACGTCGTCACCAGCCTGGAGGCACATGGATGGGGGATCGCCTGGTTCGAACAAACGCATGACAAAAACGGAACGATCTCTTTTGTCGAACACATGATCATAGACGACTACTCCACAAAGAACATCGGCGACGTGACGTTCTCCGAGCCGCATGGAGCAACGATCGCTGATGTGGACGGTGATGGCATTCCCGATTTCATCGTGGGGAAGCGCGTTTTCTCGCACCAGGAGAGCTATACAGATCCAGACCCGTTTGGGCCGGCGGTGCTGTACTGGTTCCGCACGATGCGCAACCCGAATGCTCCAGGACGGGCCGAGTTTAAGCCTGAGCTGATTCACAACCGATCTGGGGCCGGGTCTACGGTCCTGGCGACCGATCTGAATAGCGATGGCGCGGTCGATATCGTTACGTCGACCAATCGAGGAACCTTTGTCTTCTGGGGCAAACCGAAAGCAAGGACCAGGAAGTGATTTGAGGACGGGGAGAGAGAATATGTTGTGCTTTGGCCGCTTCGTCAGAGGATTAGCCGGGACCGTCATCATTGCAGCCGTTGGCGCAAATGCACAGCAGTCGGCAAGTGCACAGCAGTCTACGACCGGCTGGACAGACTACCTGGGCGGTCCGGACAGCTCGCACTTTTCCCCTTTGAAGCAGATAACGCCAGCCAACATCAGCAAGCTCGAAATGGTATGGAACTTTTCGGCAGGCGATGGCAACTACACTTTCAGTCCATTAGTGGTGGATAACATCGCGTACGTTGCTGCGCACCAGGGCGCGCTGGTTGCTTTGGATGCCACTACTGGCAAAGAGATCTAGTCGCACCCTTTCGCCGGCACCGGTGGACGCGCCGGCATTGGTGGCCAGCGCGGCTTGAACTATTGGGAGAGCAAAGATCGCTCAGATCGTCGAATCTTCGTCATCACAAATGGCTTCCTCTATGCCATCGACGCGCTTAGCGGCAAGGATATTGACTCGTTCGCCGACCATGGTCGGCTGGACCTGAAAACAGGCATCGATCGCACGCCGGTCTCTCTGGGGTCCAGAACCCCGGGAAGGACATTCGGAAATTTGATCATCCTTGGCAGCTTTCCCGGGGAAGGATACCTCGCGCCTCCCGGAGATATTCGCGCATTCGATATTCACACGGGTAAGTTTGTCTGGATCTTCCACACCATCCCACGTCCTGGCGAGATGGGCTTCGAGACTTGGCCGAAGGATGGGTACAAATACCTGGGTGGCGTAGACGTGTGGGGCGAGTTCACCATAGACGAGAAGCGCGGCATCGTCTATTTCCCGGTCTCATCGACGAAATACGAGTTATATGGCGGCGACCGGCATGGGAATAATTTATTCGCAGATAGTCTACTGGCTCTCGACGTGCGTACCGGCAAGTATCTGTGGCACTTCCAGACCGTTCATCATGACGTGTGGGACTACGACCCCAACCAGGCGCCACAGTTAGTCACGGTCCGTCATAACGGCAAGATGGTCGACGTCGTCGCTCTTGCTTCGAAGAACGGCTTCCTCTATGTCTTTGACCGCGTCACGGGCAAGCCTCTCTGGCCAATCGTCGAGCGACCAGTGCCCCAGTCTGACCTGCCCGGTGAGCAGACGTCTCCTACGCAGCCCTTTCCCACGGTGGTGCCGCCGTTTGCCCGCCAAAGTATGACTGTCAATGACCTGTACACCGGTTTTATGACGCCCGAAGAGGCAGTCTGGTGGAAGGACAGAATCTCCAAGGCAAAGGGTGGTTTGTACACCCCGCCCAGCGATAAGTACGAGACCATTCAGATTCCCAGCGTCACTGGCGGAGCAGCGTTCTTCGGCAGCGGTGCGGATGCAGCTAAGGGCATGGTCTTTATCGAGACCAGAAACCTGCCCTCAATTCTCAAGATGGTGCCGGCGGGGGAGTCGACGTCCGCCAACAACGGTGGCCTCATCCCGGGAAGGATTGCCTCGGCTACGCCCCGGCCGGCTCCACCCATCGTCGGGGGAGTGGCGATGCAGGCAAGGCTGGGCCGAACCATCTATGAGCAGACCTGCCTGATCTGCCATGGTCCGGATCTGAAAGGAGACCGCGGACCCGCGCTCGACACAGTCGTTAGCAGGCTCGGTCCGGAAGGAGTGAGCACGATCATCACTCACGGACGAGGCTCAATGCCGGGGTTTCCTTCTATCCCAGCGCAAGGTATTACCGATGTGGTCTCGTTCCTGAATCAGCCAGATCTGGCGCCGCCTGGAACGGGGATCGGCGGGAATTCCTTCACCGAACGCATCGAACCCGATTATCCCGCTGACCTGAATCCGAAGCCACAACGGTACAAGACTGGCTACGGGCAGGAGGGATACATCATTACGCCGCCCTGGAGCACGATCACTGCCTACGATCTGAACACCGGCAAGATCGCGTGGCAGACACCCTATGGCGATATGCCACAGGCAGGTCCAAGTGATCGACTACGCGGCAATATCTTTCCCAAGAGCGGATTTGTTGTACTCGCATCCGGACTTGTCGTCTTCGTGGATAACCAGGGAATGCTCTACGCGCTTGACCAGAAGACTGGCAAGGTCATCTTCAGCAAGAAGGTGCCCAATGGCGGAGTGGGTGTTCCGGCTGTGTATGAGGTGAATGGTCGCGAATATATCTTGTTCGCTCTTACTGCAGGTCCCGCATTCTCGCAGGGGGGCAGGATGGCTCCTGGTGGATCAATAAATCGATAGGAGCTTTCTCAATGAATCCGCTACGACTGTTATCTCAGGGGAGGGTATTGAAACGAACTCCTGGTTCTGCGGTCTCATCGCTGCTTGCCCTACTCCTTCTCACTGGAACATCCGCCGCTTTCGCCGATAACTCCCGTCTTCCGGACGGCACCGAGTTCCCGATATGGGAGAAGTCGCTCCACTTCACGAAGACCTATTATGTCGACGCAAATGCCAGGAATGCAACCGACAGTGGGCCGGGTACAAAGGAGCGTCCGTTCCGTACGATCGACCATGCAGCACAGGTGCTCCAGCCAGGTGAACATGTCGTCATCGCCGGCGGAGTGTACCGCGAGGCGATCCGCCCGGCGCGGGGAGGCAGCGGGCCTGACGCGATGATCAGTTACGAAGCAGCGCCGGGCGCGGATGTCGTCGTATCAGGCGCGACCGTGACGGAAGGATGGCAGCCCAGCGAGGGCTGGAACATCGGCCCGGACCGGGAGACGAATCAGTCTGTGAAGGCATACCAGCTTCACCTTGACCCCAAGCTGTTCCCGCTTGGGTATAACCCGTTCGCTCTCGACAACGTGACTGACGATCGCTACTGGATCAATTATGCCAAGGACAATATGTGGAACTACTTCCGGCGGCGGGGCCTGGTCTTTGTGGATGGCAAGCCGCTGGAGCAGGTGGAATCGCCCTCGGCGCTCGCGGGGCTTTCGCCGCGCTCGCTGAGCTTCTTCAGCGATATTCGCTGGACACCATTGTTCCAGGAGTTTTCGCCCTATGCCGGGAAAGTGTGGGTCGAGTCAGACGGACTGACATTGCATATCCGGCTGGCAAATGACGATGACCCGGCGAAGCACGTGATCGAGATCACGAACGAGGAGTCGGTGTTCTCTCCTGCGAAGCCGTACCAGTCGTATATCCGGGTGAAGGGCATCAAGTTTCGGTATGCCGGAAACAGCTTCCCAAACCCTCAGCGAGGGCTGGTCTCGACCAATCACGGCAACCACTTCATCTTTGAAGACAATTCTTTCGAGTGGGCCAATGGTGTGGGGCTTGACATCGGTGACGTTGACTGGGCTGCAGCGCGGCCGCCGCAGCCAGTTGGTTTCGACGTTGTTCGCCACAACGTCTTCCGGTACTGCGGAATCGAAGGGCTCGGCGGAACGGGTGGTCCACAGAATGTGCTGGTAGAGAAGAACCTATTTGAATGGATCGGCTGGCAGGATGCCGCACGACTCTCGGAGTCCGGCGGGACGAAGATGCATCGGACGCGGAATCTGCTGTTCCGAAATAACGTGGTGCGGCACATCCGGCATGCCAACGGCATCTGGCTTGATATCGGCAACACAAATGATCGGCTCACGGGGAACGTCTTCGCCGACATCCCCGGCGACGTGAATCCACACGCAATTCACATCGAGGGCAGCGATGCGCTGAACGAGATTGATAACAATATCTTCGACCACCTCACCGGCGGAGTTCTGATCCGCGACACGAACCACGTCATCATCGCGTACAACCTGTTCGTGGACTGCGCCAAGGTATGCATCGATACAGCTTCAGGCCTCGGCGCACCGCGCCCAATCAATGGCCACACGAACGACGCACACGACCTGAGAGTCTTCGGAAATGTGTTCTCGGGCATCGGCCAGTCGGCCATTGAGTTTAACAACCCACGTAACACTGCCGATGGAAACGTCTATGGGTTCCCGCCGGGCCGACGGGCGGGAATGCAGCCCTACCTGCGTGTGAAATTCCCCGACCCGCCGGAGTGGGACAACCTGGAGTCTTGGCGCGATCAACACGATTGGGACAAGACGGGAACTACGGCCGAGGTCGCAACCACGTTCAACCCTGACGCTCTTCAGATGAGCGTGGTGGTGAAGGGCGATGTCAAAGCTCTACCGGTTTACGGCGCAATCGATGTGGACTTCTACGGTCACCCAATCACCGAGACGAACCGGATGCCCGGGCCCTTCGTTGATCTAACAGCTACAACAGGTTCACGAACCATCGACCCACGCTAAATCATGGACATTCGAAAGGAGTAAGCAATGGCAAATCTCTCCAGAAGATCAATGCTGAAGAGCGGAGGCCTGGCAGCACTGGGTTCTCTGGGAACGTTTTCTCTACCAGCGCTCGCACAGGCTATTCAGGCGAGCAGCTCTCCATTCAAACGTCCGAGGCTCAAGATCACCGATGTTCGTACGGCACAGGTCAATGTGCATGGTCCGCAGACGCATGTCCGTATTTACACGGATGCAGGACTGATCGGTCAGGGAGAATCGACTGACGCCGCGGTTGGGTCAGCTGCGCTGATTCGGAGCTTCCGGCGTGGTCTGGTAGGGCAGGATCCGCTGAACGTCGAAGCACTTTGGGAGAGGATTCGTACCTTCGGAGTCTTCGCCGGCGCACAAGGTGGTCAATACACTACCGCTCTTACCGGAGTTGAGATTGCGCTGTGGGACCTGGCCGGCAAGGCGCTTGGTCTGCCCGTCTACCAACTGCTCGGTGGGAAGTTCCGCGACAAGGTCCGTATCTACTGTGACTCCGGGCGGGACGATGTCCTCACCCCCGAATCGGAGAAGAAGATTGACTGGATTAAGTCGCAGGGTTTCACCGCGATGAAGGTCGATCTTGACGACGCCGGCGACCCAAACCGTTTCGATCGCGTCAACTGGACAGCGAACAACGCCGAGATCGATCGCATGGTGAAGTGGGTCGATCACGTCAAGAGCATGATTCCCGCAAGCATGGACTTCGCATGCGATATGCATGGGCGTTACGATGCGCCGACCGGAAAGAAGGTCGCGAAGGTATTAGAGCCCTTCCGTTTGCTCTGGCTGGAAGAGCCCGTTCCGCCTGAAGACATCGATGCTCTGGTGGATATTCGGCATTCGACAACCACGCCTATCTGCGTTGGCGAAAACATCTACATGCGTTGGTGATACAAAGAGATCTTTGAGAAGCGTGCGGCAGACATCATCATGCCCGACATCCAGAAGGCAGGCGGTCTGGCCGAAGCGAAAAAAATCGCCGATATGGCTCACTCCTACGAGATCCCCTTCGCTCCCCACTGTGTTGTTTCGCCCGTCGGCCAGATGGCTTCGGCACACGTCTGCGCCTCTGTGCCGAACTTCCTTGTCTGTGAGTGGCACTGGATCGACAACCTGGACACCTGGAAGAATTTCGTCCAGGAAGGCGAAATCATTCAAAAGGGATACGTCACCGTCACCGACAAGCCGGGTCTGGGTGTGGAGATGAATGAGGAAGCAGCGAAGAAGGTACAGATCCCCAACACGCCATGGTTCGAACCGGGCATGTAGAGCATTTTTCCTGTTGCTGGGTACCCCGGCAGAGGAGTGAAGCGGCGTTTTCATTGCGGAAAACGCCCATAGATGTGGAATCCCTAAGCTACACCTACAGGAAAAATACTCTAGCCCAAGGAGCAATGACACGCATGTGTGTAACAAAAAAGTTGATAAGCGGTGCATCTCTGGTGTTTTGCGTTCTAATCGCGGCCTCGCCTGCCGTTAAAGCACAAGAGGGCTTCTTCACTCCGGAAGAAGTCATCAAGTACACGCCGGAATGGAAAGGGGAGCGCTTTCCCGATGGTCGGCCCAAGGTGCCCGACAGCATTCTGGACCGTATGAAGAACGTCACTCTGGAAGAGGCCTGGGCAACGCTTCGCTCGGCCAATTTCAATCACGAGTACGAGGACGGTTGGTTCGTCATTC
>JAEKKE010000213.1 GCA_019510535.1 Acidobacteriota bacterium | reverse complement strand
CAGGCTGCGTCCTGCCCATAATTCCCGGAATTCCCCTGCTGATCGGCGGTCTGGCCGTCCTCGCAGTCGACCGCCCCTGGGCGGCGCGGTTGCTTGAGCGTGTGAAGGAAAAGTGGGGGAAGGCGAAGGAGAAGGTGAGAGCGCCGCAGAAGGTTGAATAGTTGAGTTCGAATTGAATAATTGAATGACGAAATAATTGAATGATCCACCCACGATTGGTCTGTGGCAGATCAATCATTCAATTCTTCATTTATTCAATCATTCAATTTTTCAACCAGCTCTACCACTTTTTCCCGCACCTCACTTGTATCTCCAAAACCACTCAACCAATGCACATCAGGATCCCGGCGGAACCAGGTGAGTTGGCGCTTTGCGTAGTTACGGTGTCCCTGCTGGGCACAGGCAATTGCCTCCTCGCGGGTCGTTGTGCCTTGTAGATGGGCCAGTGCCTGCGCGTAGCCCAGCGATGTAAGAGGACGGACGTCGGGGCCGTATTTCGTCGCGAGTGCCGCAGTCTCTTCAACCAGACCGTGGTCGAACATGGCTGCTGCACGGCGGTTGATGCGGTCGTAGAGCAGCGTGCGGTCAGGGTTGAGGCCGATGCGCAGGATGCGGTAGCCGGTCAGCGGATCGCGCCCCTGTTGCTGCCAGGCCTCCGTCATCGGGGTCTTCGCCATGAGACAGACCTCGATGGCGCGAATCAGTTTCGGTGTGTCGTTGGCGTGGATGCTCTCAGCGGCTTTGCGGTCCAGGCGTGTGAGCAGACGATGCAGATACTCACTGCCGCGTGCCGTGGCCCGCTGGCGGAGCCGCTCCCGCAGCTCCTCGTCGCGCTGGGGACCTTCGAACAGACCATCGGTGAGTGCACGTAGATAGAGACCGGTGCCCCCGCTGACGATCGGCAGGTGGCCACGTGCGGCGATCTCGGCGATGGCGGCGCGGGCCTCGCGGCTGTAGTCGCCCGCGGTGCATGGCTCATCGGGGTTGCGAATGTCGATCAGGTGATGAGGAACAGCGGCGCGCTCCTCCAGCGATGGCTTGGCGGAGCCGATATCCATGCCACGATAGACGGAGACCGAGTCGCAGCTCACAATCTCGCCGTGGAAGCGTTGCGCGAGGTGAATGCCCAGCGAAGTTTTACCGCTTGCTGTCGGACCGACGAGCACGACCAGCAGAGGCTTCACCATGGCTTCCACCATCCCGCCCCCAGCGTGTGGTGCACGTGGGCACGCCACAGGGCCCCTGCGATGACCAGAAGAGCCAGTACAAGAAGACCGCGCGCGATGGAGGTTAACGCATCAGGCTTCATTGCACGGGCATGTTGTAGAAGAATCCGCAGCGCAGCTCAAGGTACGGCCCTTTGAACTCTTTGGGCAGCGGCGGGAACTGTCCTTCGGCGGTGATGGCTCCCCAGGCGGCTTTGTCCAGAGCGACATCCCCGGACTTGGTCTCCAACAGGATGTTGCCGATGCGGCCGTCGGGAAGAATGACGAAGCGAATACCAGTCACACCTTGTTTCAGGATCGGCGCACGAACCGACTCAGGAATCAAGGGATCCCAGTTGCGCTGAATATCGTTCCGCAGACGACGCATGTAGGGACCGAAGTCCACGCCCATAGTGTCGGAGAGAATCTCAGCGCCTGCTTGGAGGCCTGGATGCTGCGGGTTCGCGTTCTGTCCATAATTCCCGCCGCCACCGCCGCTGCGGGCTGCCTGTGCGGCCTGCTGTACCAGGTTGCCGAATCCGGTAGCCGCGTGGTTGGTATTGAAGTTGGGCTTAGGTGCATCCAGGGCCGCCTGCTGCTGCGGCGGAGGCTGATGCTGCGGTAGCGGCGTGGACGGCAACGGCTGCTGCTGCGCCTGTTGCGGCGCCGGCTGCTGTGGGGCCGGAGCAGGTGCGGGGGCTGCCTGTTGCGGAGCGGGCTGGGGCGCGGGAGGCGCCTGGACCGGAGCCGGGGGAGCGCTCCGCTGCATGGCTTGCAACTGCTGCAGTGTCTTCTTGTCGAGCGTCGGTGTCTTCGTCTGGGCGACGCGATCCTTGTCGCTGATGATGTCGGTGGGCTTCTTCGGCAGCTTCTTGCTGACATCCGGCGGCAGATCGAGGTAGCGCAGTTCCTTGTCGCGCTGCTTCAGGGCGTCAACAACGGAAATGACCTTGCCCTGGTGGAAGAGCACCCTGGGACCATAGAGCATGAACCAGCCGAGGATGAACCAGACGATGATCGAGATATAGATCGACTCGCGGAAACGCGCCCGGGCGCGCTCATCGTCGATCTCATCCATCAGGTGGAGCAGCTCATGGTGCTCCATCTCGTCGTAGCGGCGGGCTTTACGGCCGCTAAGCTCCGGCGAAGGAGCGTTGGGTGGCGTTTCCACTGGCGTCATCTTGAGATAAGACTTCTGCCGCGGACTGGAAGTCTCGCCGGCAGTTGACCTTCTCACCATTTTCTCACCCTTCCCCCCGTACAATGACCGGGTGCGCGCCACAGTCATTACTGTTTCCGACCGCAGCTTCGCCGGCCTAAGAGAGGATCTTTCCGGTCCCAGGGTGAGGAAGGTGCTTGAAGCGGCAGGGTTTACGGTCGATCAGCGGCTGGTTCCGGACGATGTCGAGGCCATTGCCTCTGTACTGCGGGAGTCGGCCGGAGAGGTGCAGCTTGTGGTCACCACCGGGGGAACGGGGCTGGCGGAACGGGATGTCACGCCGGAAGCCACACTTTCCATCTGCACCCGGCTGGTTCCCGGCCTGGCGGAGCGGATGCGTTCCGAGGGCGGAAAAAAGACGCCTCTGGCGGCACTCAGCCGGGGTGTCTGCGGCATCCTCAACCGCACACTGGTCATCAACCTTCCGGGAAGCCCCAGCGGTGCGCAGGAGTCGCTGGAGACGGTGCTTCCCCTTCTGCCGCATGCCCTGGAGCTTCTGGCGGGGCATACCGATCACGCCGGACTGAAACCAATGACGCCAAACCGGAACCAATGACGCCCAACCAGCACGATAAAATGGAACTTCCGTGAAATCTTCGCCTTCAGCACTTATTCACAAGTTCCTTGCCTGGCTGCTCAAGCTGCTGCTGCCGCTCGGCTTCTGGGGAATCGGCGCCCTTGCGCTGATTGACTCCGCTACGATTCCGGTCCCGATCGACGCCCTGCTCATCGCCTATGTCGTCCACGATCACCCCAAGGCGTTCCTGTTTGTGTTGCTGGCAGCGGCGGGTTCCGCGATTGGAAGCCTGGTGCCCTTCTATGTCGGCCGCGCCGGTGGCGAACTGTTTCTGCTGAAGCGCATCAATCGCAAGCGCTATGAACAGCTCCGCGACCGCTTTGAGCGGCAGGAGTTCCTGGCCATCATGATTCCGGCCATGCTGCCGCCGCCGACCCCGATCAAGCTCTTCGAGTTTGCCGCCGGTGTCTTCGAGATGCGCACCACGGCGTTCTTCCTGGCGATCTTCCTGGGCAAGTTCCTGCGCTTCGGAGCCGAGGCGGTCATTACCATCCTCTACGGCCCGCAGATTATCGATACGGCCGGCAACATGATTCATGAACATACCGGCTATGTCATCGGTATCGGCGGCCTGCTGCTGCTGCTCGTAGGCTTCTGGATCGTCCGCAAACTCTTCGACCGCCGTAAAGGCGACCGTTTCCCAGTGGAGGAAAACGGCGCGGTTGAACCAGTGGTCAATGAATTGAATGATTGAAGAGAATTGAATGATTGAAGAATGGAAGGATTGAATAATCGGAGAATGTAGCGACTGCCGTTGGCTCATTCAATCATTCAATTCTTCAATTCTCCCCATCACTCGATCATTCAATAAACTATTGCTTCATGGATACACCCCGTATTGCCATTCCCATTCCCTGGTCTACCGATGCGGCATACTCGCAGCGTGCGTGGCCGCAGTATGCTGAGGCGCTTCGGCGTTGCGGAGCGGAGCCGGTTCCGGTGCCGCTGGACAGCACCAACGACGAGATTGCCAGGATCGCCAATAGCTGCCAGGCTTTTCTTCTGCCCGGCAGCGGGGCCGATGTGAATCCGCAGAAGTATGGGCAGGCGCGCGATGCTGAGACGGCCGATGCCGACCCTGCGCGCGAGAACGTCGACGAGCTGTTGCTGCAGGACGCGCACAACATGCACAAGCCGCTGCTCTGCATATGCTTCGGTGTGCAGATGTTGAATGTGTGGCGCACCGGATCGTTGGTGCAGCATGTGGAAGGCACGGGAATCGATCATCGCGCCGGGCGCGAGGTGATGGAAGCTCATCCAGCCGAGGTGGCAGCCGACTCCATGCTGGGCGGGATTGTGGCGGCAACTGGAGTTCCGGAGCACGAGCACATGCTCACGGTGCCGGTGAACAGCAGTCATCACCAGGCGCTGCGGGATCCTGGCGACGGTCTGCGCATCGTTGCGCGGTGTCCCACCGACGGCGTCATTGAGGCTGTCGAAGGCGGCCAACATCCAGGACACTTCGTGCTGGGAGTGCAGTGGCATCCGGAGCGCACCTTCGATCATTCGCCGGCCTCACGGGCGATCTTCGAGCGCTTCGTCGACGAGGCACGGCAGTGGAAGCCACGCGAGATCAAGGATTCCATCGCATGCTGGTGGAGATCGAGTCTCCCTCTGACGACAAGGCCGCAGTCGATCGTTGCAGCGATGCCCTGTTGGAGCTTGCCGCCGGGCTGCAGCCGCAGGTCAAGCGTCATCGGCAGAAGCAGCACGGCGATCTGCTCGAATTGTGTTTTGGCTCGAAGCTCAAGGGGCGTAAGCCAGTCGTCCTGCTTGGCCATCTCGATACCGTATGGCCCATCGGCACGCTGAAGACCATGCCGTGGCGGCAGACCACAACGCATCTTTATGGCCCCGGCGTGCTGGATATGAAGCTCGGCGTGGCGATGGCGCTGGAGGCCTTGCGTACCACTCCGTTGCAACGCGAGGTGGTGCTGTTGCTGGTCTCCGACAGACGGCCGAAGCAGTCTTTGTGCTGGAGCCGGCTCAGGCGCCGAACTGGGCTTACAAGACGCAACGCAAGGGAATCGGCAACTATCGCGTTGCCGTAAGCGGTGTGAGCGCGCATGCGGGTGTGGATCCGGAGAAGGGACATTCGGCGACACTGGAACTCGCGCGGCAGTTGTTGAAGATTGCCGAGCTGTCTAACCTGAAGCGCGGCATCACGCTGAACGCTGGAGTCATCGGCGGTGGCACCAAGTCGAACGTCATTGCCGCCGAGGCATGGGCAGAGATCGATCTGCGAATCCCGACGGTGCGCGATGGCGAACGCATTGACCGCAAGCTGCGTGCGCTGAAGGCAGTCGATAAAGCATGCGCCGTGACGGTGACAGGCGGCATCAATCGCCCTCCGATGGAGCGGTCCGCGGGGACTGTGCGGCTCTACCGGCAGGCGAAGAAGCTTGCGGCCGGTCTCGGGTTTTCACTGGACGAGGCAGCAACCGGCGGAGGCTCGGACGGCAACTTCACCGCTCCGTTTGCGCCAACGCTCGATGGCATGGGCGCGGTAGGTATCGGCGCACACGCGGTGCATGAGCAGATCGAGATCGCACACATCGCCCCACGTACGGAACTGCTGGCGCGGATGGTTGCTAGTTGCTAGTTTGGCCACAATACCGGGTGCCCCAGGTCGGGGTCCCTAACGAACTTTGTTCGTTGGAGTGACAGGTCCCTCGAGGACCTGGGTATTCGAGCGAAGCTCGAACCTCTTTTTCATCCTGAACAAGTGAGAACGACCCGCTTGAAACTTAGTGTCCGGGAAAATAAAGGCCGGGCCCAGGTCCCCGAGGGACCTGGGGCACCCAGTGTTGTGGTTATTCAAAGCTCTTTTGTGATTCAAAAGGTTTTCAAAAGATTCGCCACAGCCGCAATCGGCAAACCCACCACATTGGAATAATCGCCTTCAATGCGGGGAATAAACCGGGCCGCGCTGCCCTGAATGCCGTACGCCCCGGCCTTATCCATCGGTTCCCCAGTGGCGATGTACTCGGCGATCTCCTGCTCCGTCATCGTCTGGAAGAAGACGTTAGTCGTCTCGGCATGCACCACCGCCTTCTGAAAGGACAGCAAGGCAACGCCGGTGACCACCTGATGGACGCGTCCGCTCAGGGCGCGGAGCATCACTCTTGCATCGGCGGCACCCGTCGGTTTTCCGAGCAGCGCGTTATCGAGAGTCACCGTGGTATCGGCGCCCAGAACCACCAGATCGTGTTCGCAGGGATGTTTGGCGAGCACAATCTGCGCCTTCTCACGTGCCAGGCGGGTGGTATAGGCCACCGGATCTTCTCCCGGATACTGCGACTCGTCGACGTCAGTCGTCTCCACAGTGAACGTAATACCCGCCTGGGTAAGAAGTTCCCGGCGGCGAGGAGAGGCGGAGGCAAGAATCAGGCGCATAGAAATCAGTATGAATGGTTGAATCGTTGAATAGTTGAATGGTCCGGTTGCAACGGCTCCAGCGCCCGGATTCAGCTATTCCACTGGTAAAAGCTCAAGGAAGCGTCCCCTTGTTTGAGCACGCGCGTGCGTTCAAGGTTGCCGACCCGCTCCGGGAGATCCACCTTGCTGCGATGCTCGGCGACCACGCGAGCTCCGTCGTTCAGCAGCTCTTCATGCGAACCCAGGAAGGCAAGGGTACGCTCATACTCCTGTGCCATATCCCACGGAGGATCGAGGAAGATCAGGTCGATCGCCGTCTTTTCTTTGGCGAGTTTGGAGAGCAGCGTCGACACGCCGCTATTGTCGACCACGGCTCCTTCGGCTCCCAGCGCCCGCAGGTTGGCCCGCAGCGTGGCCAGGGCGGACGAAGATTTTTCCGCAAACCAGACGCGGCGCGCTCCACGGCTCAGGGCCTCCAGGCCCACCGCGCCCGAGCCGGCGTATAAGTCCAGCACACGCAAGCCGGTACAGTCCTGCCCCAGCACGTTAAAGAGCGTTTCGCGCAGACGGTCGCTGGTCGGCCTGGTTGCCTCGCTTTTTGGCGCCGCAATCTGCCTTGATCTCCACTTCCCACCGATGATCCTCATCCCGTGACTACAATAAACCTCATGCGCTCCTGGTCCATCCCGCTCGGCCGTTGGTTCGGCGTAGAGATACGCATGCACACCTTCTTCGTGCTGCTGCTCGCGCTCTCGGTGAGCTGGGCTTCGTTCTCCAACCACAATGGCATGCGCGGCGTCGCCCTCTGGCTGATCCTCGTCTTTGCCGTGGTGGTGAGGGAGATCGCACGGCTGTTGGCCTGCTCGTGGCTCAACCTGGAGCTGCGTTCCATCCAGTTGCTGCCGACCGGCGGCATGATCCAGTTCGCCACCGCCGACTCGATGGAGCGCGCCAACGAAGGCGCCATCCAGCGCAAGATCGCCATCGTCGGACCAATCACCAGCTTTCTGTTCGGCACGATGATCGGCCTGCTGATCTTCGCGGCGACGCCGAATGTGGATATGCTGAGCCGCCCCTGGATCACGCCCTTGCACCTGCTGCGCGCCGCCTTCTGGATTCAGCTTCTGCTGGGAGCCATCAATCTGCTGCCGGCATGGCCGCTGGATGCCGGCCGCGTGCTGCGCGGTGAGTTCTCACGCTCCCGTGGACTGGCCGGCGGAACCCGCGCCGCCGTTGGCTTCGGCCAGATGATCGCACTGGTGATGATCATCGCCGGCATCGTCACCTTCAACATGTGGCTTCTGCTGATCGGCGCTTTTGTGCTGATTGGCGCTCAGATGGAAGACCACGGTCTCATGCTGCAGAGCTCGGTCGATACGGTGCTGATGCGCGACGTTATGCTGACCGAGTTCGCGACCCTCTCCGCCTCCGACACGCTGGAAGATGCGCTGGAGAAATCGATCCACTCCATGCAGGACGTCTTCCCGGTGACCCGCGGCAATAATCTGGTGGGCGTCATCAGCCGGCAGAGCATCCTGGAAGCGCTTCAGTCCGAGGGCAACGGCTACGTGCAGGCGATCATGTCGCGTGCCTTCCATACGGCGCAGTCCGGCGACTCGCTGGTGCAGACCCTGCGCCGCATGATGGGACCGCGTGCCCAGGCTCAGCTCGTCCCTGTGCTCGATGGCGAACGGATTGTAGGCATCATCACGCCGCAGAACCTGAACCAATCGATGAGCCTGCTTGCGCTGAAGCGCCGCATGCGCAACTTTGAGGAGCAGCAGTCGTGACTGAGCCTGCGCCGCTGGCGCCGGGCTTGTATCTTGTCGCTACTCCGATCGGTAACCTGGAAGACATCACGTTGCGCGCCCTGCGGGTGTTGCAGTCGGTCGATCGCATCGCCTGCGAAGACACGCGGCAGACACAGAAGCTCCTGAATCACTTCCAGATCCAGAAGCCGACCATCAGCTATCACCAACACAACGAGCGCTCGCGTAGCGATGAGCTGGTGGCCGCGTTGCAGTCAGGACAGCGCATTGCCATCGTCTCCGATGCCGGCACGCCTGGAATCGCCGACCCGGGTGTTGAAGTGGTCGCGGCAGCAATCGCCGCCGGGATTCCGGTCTATCCCATTCCCGGAGCGAACGCGGCGATCTCCGCACTCATTGCCAGTGGTCTGTCGACAGAGCGCTTCACCTTCCACGGATTTCTGCCGCCCAAAGCAGGCCAACGCAGAACCCGGTTGGAGTCGCTTGTACTGGACGGTACAACGCATATCTTCTACGAAGCTCCGCACCGCATCGTGGAGACACTGGAGGATGTTACTGCGGTCTTTGGCGCACAGCATCCAATAGCGCTGGCACGCGAACTGACCAAGCTGCACGAAGAGCACCTGCGCGGCTCAGCCTCCGAGGTGCTGGAAGCGCTCAAGGCCCGCGACGCAATTCGAGGAGAGTTCGTCCTGCTGCTTGGCGGCGAGCCTCCCGCAGAGGAAGCCGTACAAGCCGCGCCCGCTTCCATCGCGGCGAGTGTCGACGCCCTGATGAAACAGGGACTCTCCGAGAAAGATGCCCTCAAGCAAGTAGCGCGCGACCGCGACCTGGGCAAGAGCGAAGTCTACCGCCAGTGGCAGCGGGAAAAGACCCGCCGCTAAAGCGGCGGATGGAATGATTTCATCGCTGCAAAGCTCTCGTTGCCCCATTCTTTCGCGGAGCGAAAGGGTGGGGCAACGGGGTTCGTGCCGCCCATAACGGCAGGAGAGCGCCGTACCCCCTTCGAGTTTGCTAGGCTCGAAGCATATGAAGGTTCTGGTAATCGGTGGTGGCGGACGCGAACATGCTCTCGTCTGGTCGTTGCAGCAGAGTTCCAAGGTAAGTGAAGTCGTCTGTGCGCCCGGCAATGGAGGCATTGCCGCCATCGCGCGCTGCTTGCCGGTCGATGTGAAAGACGTCGCCTCCATGCTCGCCGTCGTGGAAGAGGAACAGCCCGGGATGACCGTCATCGGCCCCGAGGTACCGCTGGCCGCCGGCATCGTCGATGCCATGCAGGAGCGCGGTCTGCG
>JAEKKE010000212.1 GCA_019510535.1 Acidobacteriota bacterium | reverse complement strand
CAGAAGCCGCGACCGCGACACGCCATTACCGCACCTTCCTGGACGGAGTCGTCACCCGCCAGGCAAAGCTCGTAGCCCAGTGGATGCTGCTGGGCTTCATTCACGGCGTGATGAATACCGACAACACCTCGATCTCCGGAGAGACCATCGACTATGGTCCATGCGCCTTTATGGAGGCCTATCACCCGCGCACGGTCTTCAGTTCCATCGACCACCAGGGCCGCTATTCGTACAGCAACCAGCCAAACGCGATGCACTGGAACCTGGCGCGTCTTGCAGAGACAATCCTCCCCCTCCTGGTGGAAGAAGAGGGCGGCGATGAAGCGGGACTAGCCTCCGCATACGAATCGCTGGAGCAGTTCGGCAAACACTACGAAGCTGCGCTCAACACAGGCATGCGGCGGAAGTTAGGCCTGACGACAGAGCAGGAGAGCGACACAAACCTGATCGAGGATCTGCTCAACCGCATGATGGAACAACACGCGGACTACACGTTAACCTTCCGCCGCCTCTGCGACGCCGCCGCCGGCACCGAAAGCAATGCCGCACTCCGCTCAATGTTCAGCAACCCGGCAGCCTTCGATGAGTGGGAACCGCGCTGGCGCCAACGCCTGACGCAGGAATCCATCACATCCGAAGACCGCGCTGAACAGATGCGCCGCACGAATCCCGCCTACATTCCACGCAATCACATGGTGGAGGCAGCCCTGGAAGCAGCAACCGAAAAGCAGGACTTCCAGCCCTTCGAGGATCTGTTGCAGGTACTGGCACAACCCTACAACGAACGGCCGGGACTCGAACGCTACGCAACCCCCGCCCGCCCCGAAGAGTACGTCAGCAAAACCTTCTGCGGCACGTAATCCGTTATCGAAAGATTGTTTGAGATGAGAAGGCTATCGAAGGCTTCGATGCTCAGAGTGCCTTTTGTTTGTCATTTCGTAGCGTAGCGGAGAAATCTGCCTTTTCTACCGTGCCCTCGCAACGCTAGGGTGGTGTGGAACACCACCCCCGCCCTACCCCGCAACCTGCTGCAGCACGGCAAAAATCACCTGCTCCAACACTGCATCAGACGGCGGATCAGGATCGAACAAAACATTCAATGCCAACCCATCGATCACACCAGAGACCACACTGCGTGCATCCCCGCTTTGAAGGGCGGGTATAAACTCTCCCGCCTCGCGCGCAACATACTGATCAATCATCTTCGTAAGCAGCCCCGCAAGCTGCTTACGCTTCGGATTCCGGATCGCATACGTCTTGAACTCGATATGCAGCATGATGAGTTCTCTGTCGTGAATCACCTCGATCAGATATTTACTGAAAGCCTGCAGCCGTTGCTTCATCGAAGTGCAGTGCTTCAGTGTGTCATGCAATACACCGCGATCCTCTTCAAGACTTGCCTCCAGGATGGCAAAGAAGACCTCTTCCTTGTCTTTGAAGTTCGCGTAAAAAGCCCCACGCGTCTTCCCTGCGAGACGTGCGATGTCTTCGAGCCGGGCCTGCTCAAAATCCATGTATGAATTTTTCGTACATCGGAAATTCAAACAATCGGGCCCGGATTTCGAACTGCGATCCCTCAAAGGTGAAGGTGGATGAACAAGATTACTAGAAAACGAATGCAGCATGGAGCACTTCCCGCGGCTGCTCTCCTGGGTGCGGTACTGCTCTCCGGCTGTGCGAAAAAAAGCGAGGGAGCACCGCCGACCTCGATGGGTCCGCTTCCGGTCTCAGCCATCGTCGCCCGCGGTACCGACGTTCCCCTTACTGGCGAGTGGGTCGGAACCCTGGACGGTTATGTGAATACCCAGATCCAGCCCCAGGTCAGCGGATACCTCATCAAGCAGAACTATCGCGAAGGCGCTCCGGTGGCACAGGGACAGGTCCTCTTCGAGATCGATCCCCGTCCCTTCCAGGCCTCGCTCGATCAGGCCGAAGGAAGCCTGGGACAAGCCAAGGCGCAGTTACAGCTTGCCCAGATCAATGTAAAACGTGACACCCCGCTCGCCGAGGCCAAAGCAATTGCGCAGAGCCAGCTCGACAACGAGCTGCAGCAGATGGCGCAGGCACAGGCCTCCGTAAAGTCAGCAGAGGCCTCCGTCGAAACCGCGAAGCTCAACCTCGGCTGGACGCAGGTGCGCTCGCTGATCTCCGGTGTCGCCGGACAGGCCACCACACAGGTCGGCAATCTCGTAAGCCCCACCTCTGTGTTGACCTCGGTCTCACAACTCAATCCCGTCAAGGTCTACTTCTCCATCAGCGACGCCGAGTACCTGGCTCTGACCCATCACAGCGCCAACGGCAGCAGCGATCTTCTGAATGGCACCTCGAAGATTCCCCTGACGCTGGTGCTCTCCAATGGAGCGACCTATACCGAGAAGGGACATATCGTCTTCGTCGACCGGCAGATGAACGCGCAGACAGGCGCGATCCGCATTGCCGCCTCGTTCCCTAACCCTGGCAATGTGCTTCGTCCGGGCCAGTTTGGCCGTGTCCACGCCGAGACACAGATTCAGCACAACGCCATCCTGGTTCCGCAATCGGCTGTCGCTGAGATCCAGGGCATTCAGCAGGTCTATCTCGCCGGAGACGACGGCAAGGTCCACGCCGCCACCGTAAAGCTCGGGCCGCAGTATGGCAATAACTGGGTGGTCGAGAGCGGCATTCCTGCAGGAGCAAAGGTGATTACCGACAACCTGCAGAAGCTCGGCGAAGGCGCGCCCGTCGCTCCGCACATCACTGAACTGCAAACATCCGCTTCGATTCAGCCGGCCGGGAGGTAACCGTGTCAAAGTTCTTCATCCGCCGGCCCATCGTGGCTATCGTAATCGCCATCATCACTGTGGTGATCGGTCTGGTGTCAATGTTCACCCTGCCGACATCGCAATATCCCAACATTGTTCCGCCCGAGATCCTGGTGCAGGCCACCTATCCCGGCGCCGACGCCAAAACTCTGCAACAAGCCGTTGCCACGCCGCTCGAACAGCAGATGAACGGCGTCGACAACATGATCTACATGTCGTCAGTCAACGCAAACAACGGACAGACATCGTTGTACGTTGACTTCGACGTGAAGACCAACGCCGATACCGACCAGATTCTCTCGCAGCTCCGCGTCTCACAGGCACAGTCGCAGTTGCCCACTGAGGTAAACACCTCAGGCGTCACCGTGCAGAAGGCACTGACCTCGCCTTTGATGCTGGTCAGCCTCAACTCTCCTACCAACAAATACGACGCGCAGTTCCTCACCAACTACGGCATCATCAACCTGCAGGACGAGATCGCCCGTGTCAAAGGCGTCTCGCGTGTGCAGATCTTCGGCGGACAGTACGCTATGCGCGTCTGGGTAAAGCCCGATCAATTGGCCAAACTCGGCGTCACCGTCCCTGAAGTCATCAACGCACTGCAAACACAGAACAGCGTGCACCCGGCCGGTCAGATCGGCGGCGAACCTGTTCCGAACGGACAGCAGTTCACCTACACCGTTCGCTCGCAAGGCCGTCTCACCACCGCGGACGAATTCGGGAACATAGTCGTCCGCGCCAATGCCGACGGATCGATCCTGCACCTGAAAGACGTCGCCCGCATCGAGCTCGGAACACAGACCTACAACCTGACTGCCCGCTATAACAACGCGCCCTCCGGCGTAATGGCCATCTACCAGCTTCCAGGATCGAACGCGGTCGAAGTCGCCGCCGGCGTCCGCAAGCGCATGGATGAGCTGTCGAAGAACTTCCCGCAGGGACTCACCTATGACGTCCCGCTGGACACCACGCTGGCCGTCACTGCCGGCATCCACGAGATCACCGAAACCCTCATCGAAGCCCTGGTGCTGGTCATCATCGTGACCTTCATCTTCCTGCAGGGATGGCGAGCAACCCTCATCCCGCTGATGGCCGTACCTGTCTCGCTGATCGGTACCTTCATCATCTTTCCGCTGCTCGGCTTCTCCATCAACACACTCTCGCTCTTCGGCCTGGTGCTTGCCATCGGCCTCGTCGTCGACGACGCCATTATCGTGGTGGAAGCTGTCGAGCACCTGATTGATCAGGGCCTCTCTCCCAAGGAAGCGGCCTATCGCGCCATGGAAGAGGTCTCAGGCCCGGTCGTCGCCATTGCACTGATTCTTGCTGCCGTCTTCATCCCAACCGCAGCCATCCCTGGTATCACCGGCCGGCTGTATCAACAGTTCGCTATCACCATCGCGATCTCGGTGTTGATCTCCGCCTTCAACGCGCTGACGCTCAGCCCTGCGCTCGCCGCACTGCTGCTCAAGCCAAAGAAAGAAGGCGCACGCGGACCACTACGCCGGTTCTTCGATGCCTTCAACCGTCTCTTCGGCCGCACCACGGAGAAGTACGTCTCCACCTCGAGCCTGATGCTGCACAAGTCAGCCTTCACCATGGTCCTGCTGGTCGTGGTCGCGGGCGCCGCCATGCTGATCGGCGCCCGTCTCCCTGGCGGCTTCATTCCGGAAGAAGACCAGGGCTACCTCTACATGGCTCTGCAGTTGCCGGATGCTTCTTCGCTGCAGCGGACCGATGCCGCGGCACAGCAGATCACTGACTCGCTGATGAAGATCCCCGGCATCAAAGGTGTGATCGGCGTCAACGGCTTCAGCCTGCTGACGCAGACACAAAGCACCAACACCGCCTTCTTCTTCGTCTCCCTGAAGCCATGGGAAGAGCGCAAGAGCAAGGAAGAACAGGTTGCCGGCATTCAGGCCAACATCCAGAAGGCCATCGGTGGCCTGAGCGACGGCATCGCCTTCTCCTTCCCGCCGCCGGCCATTCCCGGCATCGGTACGTCGGGTGGTGTCACGATGATCCTGCAGGACCGCTCCGGCAAGGACGATCCCATGTTCCTGACGAAGAACCTCGTCGCCTTCCTCGGCGCCGCACAGAAGCGGCCTGAGATCGCCGCAGTGATTCCGTCGTATCTGCCCGCAGTGCCGCAACTCTACGTCGATGTCGACCGCGAACGCGTGCTGCAGCAGCAGGTTAACCTGGGCGATGTCTACTCCACTATGCAGACCTTCATGGGCGGCTACCTGGTGAACTACTTCAACCGCTTCGGCCGCCAGTGGCAGACCTATGTCGAAGCCGAAGGCGAATCGCGCACACAGATTCAGAACATCAGTCAGTTCTACGTGCGCAGTGCAAATGGAAGCCAGGTACCGCTATCTGCCCTGGTGAAGACCAAGCAGATTACCGGACCGGAGTTCATTCTGCGCTTCAATGAATACGGGGCAGCCCAGTTGAACGTCGCCGGCAAACCCGGATACAGCTCCGCGCAGGTGCGGCATGCACTGGAAGAAGCCTTCAAGGAGTCAATGCCCGAAGGCATGGGCTACGACTACCAGGGCATGACCTTCCAGGAGCGTCAGGCCGAACAGGGCGTTCCCTCCTGGGCCGTCTTCTCACTCTCGATCCTCTTCGTCTTCCTCATCCTCGCAGCGCTGTATGAGAGCTGGACACTTCCCTTCAGCGTGCTGCTCAGCACGCCGGTCGCAATCCTTGGCGCATATCTCGCACTGAACATGCGCTCGTTCGAAAACGACATCTTCGCAACCATAGGTCTGATCATGTTGATCGGTCTCTCTGCGAAGAACGCCATCCTGATCGTCGAGTTCGCCAAGGCGAACTATGAGAAGGGACAGAGCATCGCCGAAGCTGCCTTGAATGCAGCCCGGCTGCGCTTCCGCCCCATCGTGATGACGGCACTCGCCTTCGTCTTCGGTTGCGCTCCCCTCTGGATCGCAACCGGCTCGGGCGCGGCATCACGCCGCATTCTGGGAACGGTCGTCATCGGCGGAACACTGCTCTCGACCGTCATCGGCGTCTTGATGATTCCAACCACCTTCAGTGTCGTGGAGTATCTCTCGCTCCGCTTCATCAATGGCAGAAAAGACACCACTATGGACAGCACACATCCAATAGAGCCGCACGACACCAACGGCTCCTCTGCACCTGGCCTTCCGGCCGATGGAGAGCACGCATGAGATCCACTCGTCTGAAGGTCATCGTACCCCTACTCACAGCCGCCGTCGCACTCACACTGCTGACCGGCTGCAACGTCGGGCCGAAGTACAAGCGTCCTGCTTATCAGGCTCCGGAAGCATTCCGTGGAGCCGACGAGACCCAGGTCGCCACCAACACACAGGCATCGCTAGGCGATAAGACGTGGCCCGAAGCCTTTCAGGAACCGGAGCTGCAGGCGCTGATCAAAGAGGCCATGGGCAACAGCTTCGATGTGCGCATCGCCGCACAGCGAATCCTGGAGCA